>JBBIUO010000019.1:20074-20298 GCA_037440205.1 Chloroflexota bacterium | reverse complement strand
GGCACATGGTTCACACGCGGCGAAGTACAAATCACAACTGAAGACCTCGGCAGTTACGGCCCATCCTATGTAATGGCGGTCGCGCTCATCTCGCAAAACAATCCCGACCTCCGTCACTTCATCTACTTCATCACATTCCTCGCGGGCGCGTGGGCGTTTTACATGCTCGGCCTGCGCTGGCTCACCCAACCCGCCGCGCTCGGCGCAACCCTGAGTCTCCTCGC
>JBBIUO010000019.1:0-20037 GCA_037440205.1 Chloroflexota bacterium | reverse complement strand
AACCCCAAAGACACACCGTTCCTTTCCTTTTTTCTGATTTCGATCTATTTTGGATTCAAACTCTTCGACGAAGAACCGCAGCCGATTCAAAATGTGGATCGAAAAACCGCGCTTCTCACTGCCCTGTGGCTTGCCTCTGTTTTCTGCATCTTTCTCCTCACCGACACATTTCACACCGCCATCACAGACCTTGTCCGCGCCGCAAAAGCAGGCGAGACCAACATCATCTCCCTCACCGCCTCCGACATTCAAACCGCCGCGCCAGAACTCTACATCCAAAAATACTTCGTCCTCTTCCTCCGCCTCCGCGCAATCTTCTTCCTGCTTTCCACTTCCCTCTTTCTATTTCATAAATCCTTCCGTTCTCTTCATCCTTCATCCTTTATCCTTTATCCTTCGATTTTCCTCGGCTTCACCTCCTCCCTGCGAATCCTCGGCCCATTTGCGGGTTTGCTCGTCACGTATCACGCATTACGTACCAAAGGCAAACAGGCAATTCCGACCCTCATCACCTACGCCGTCACCGCCATCATCACCATGTACCTCACCTGGCCCTATCTCTGGCCTGACCCGATTGGGCATCTCATCGGCAGTTTCAAAACCATGTCGCTTTATCCGTGGACAGGGCAAGTGCTCTTCAACGGTCACGAATACAAATCCACTGAACTGCCCTACTCGTATTTACCTGTGCTGTTTGGCATTCAACTGACCGAACCACTCTGGGCGCTGACCCTGATTGGGGTCGTTGTGGCAGTTGTCGGCTGGGCAAAGAAACGGGAACTCATCGAGTTGACAATTCTCTGGTTCGTCATCCCCTTCGTTGGATTCATCATCCTGCGCACAGCATTGTATGATAACTTCAGGCAGATATTTTTCATCCTGCCGCCGATCTTTTGGCTGGCGGGAGTTGCAATTGAAAGGATCAAACGACCTGTATTGCAAATCGCGTTGATCGTTCTGGTGGTAGTGCCTGGAATTGTTGATGCGATTCGTTTGCATCCCTACGAATATATTTATTACAATCGCTTTATCGGCGGTGTGGATGGAGCAAGAGGGCGCTTCGAGTTGGATTATTGGGGCGCGTCGTACCGCGAGGCGGCGGAGTATGTGAACAGTGTTGCGCCCGCGAATGCAACGATTTGGGTCGAGGGGCCTTCGCATTTGTTCGAGTTGTACGCGCGGGAAGATTTGAAGATTTATTCCACGCATGAAGCGGATCGCGCCGATCATTATGATTATGTCGTTTCGTTGACCCGTGACAACATGGATGCGCTAACATATCCAGACGCAAAAGTCATTTACAAAATCGCGCGCGGAGAGGCTGTGCTGGCTGTGATAAAACAACCGTAACGCTGCGTAATTGGCGCGCAAAGCGTCTAACGCCGACAGACACGTTAGAGAACGTGTCCTACACACCCTAAAATGAAAGAGAACCCATGAACTTTATTGAATTACTTTCCCAAAAAACAATCCTTGCCGACGGCGCGATGGGCACCATGCTTCACGCGCGTGGAATTGGTTTCGACAAATGTTTCGATGAATTGAATCTCACCAATCCCGCCGCTGTGGCGGATATTCATCGCGAATATATCGAAGCGGGCGCGGAGTTGATTATCACCAACACCTTCGGCGCGAATCGATTCAAGTTAAGCAAGCACGGACTCGAAGACGATGTAAAGGAGATCAATCGCGCAGGCGTGGAACTGGCAAAGCGCATCGTCGCCGCATCGTTCAAGGATGTATTGATCGCGGGCGATGTGGGGCCGCTTGGGGTGAGAATCGCTCCCTATGGCAGGGTCAAGCCCGAGGAGGCGCGCGAAGCGTTCGCGGAGCAAATTCAGGCGTTGGCCGAAGCGGGCGCAGATTTGATCGTCATCGAAACGATAAGCGATCTGTATGAAATCCAGGAAGCGATCAAAGCGGCGAAACAGGTTTGTGATTTGCCCGTTGTTGCCTCGGTGACATTCACGCGCGACGACCGAACTCTGCTCGGCGACGACCCGATGAAGGTGGCGCGAAAATTGAAGGAAGCGGGCGCGGATGTGATCGGCGTGAATTGTTCGGGCGGGCCTTCACAGTTGCTTCGCATTTTCAAACAAATGAAACAGGCCGTGCCACATGGCAGGTTTTGGGTCAAGCCGAATGCGGGCTGGCCCGAACAAGTGGGCGGACGAATCATGTACCCCGCCGACGCGGAGTATTTCGGCGATTACGCGCTTTCGTTCCGCGAGGCGGGCGCGAGCGTTGTCGGCGGTTGTTGCGGCACGACGCCACAGCATATCGCGGCGATGAGGAAGGCGCTTGAATCAACCCCGATTCAAATCTCCGAGGTCTTGGAGACCTCGGAGATTTTAGAGGCGGATTCCCTGGATGTTGAGCAGCCGACCGAATTCGCGCAGAAATTATCGGCGGGAAAATTTTGCGTCAGCGTGGAGATGGATCCGCCGCGCGGACTCTCGACTCACAAATTGCTGGCGGGCGCGTCCCTGCTGTACGATGCGGGCGCGGATGTGATCAACGTGGCCGATTCGCCGATGGCAAGAATGCGCATGTCCGCATGGGCGGTGTGTGATCTTGTCCAAAGAAAGATCGGCGTGGAGACGACTCTCCATTTCCCCACTCGCGGACGAAATCTCCTGCGCGTGCAGGGTGATTTGCTTGCGGCTCACGCGATTGGATTGCGAAATGTCTTTGTCGTGATGGGCGACCCGACATCCATCGGCGATTATCCCGAAGCGACGGATAATTACGATCTCGTTCCCTCAGGCTTGATCAAACTCATCAAGCAGGGATTCAACGTTGGAGTGGATCACTCTGGTACAAGCATCGGCCAGCCGACGAATTTCTTCGTGGGCGCGGCGTTGAATCTTTGCCCGCAGGATGTGGATAACGAAGTCAAGAACCTGCATCGCAAGGTAAAAGCGGGCGCGGACTTCTTCCTCACCCAGCCGATCTATCGCGCCGATGATGGCCCGAAATTGATCGAAGCCTACGAAGCCAAACACGGCAAATTGATCAGGCCGATTCTCGCGGGCATCCTGCCGCTGGTCAGTGCGAAACACGCCAACTTTTTGCATCATGAAGTCCCCGGCATTTTCATCCCCGAGGAAGCGCGGAAGAAAATCGAAGCGGCTGGCGATGCGGAGCGCGGAGTCAAGGTCGGGGTGGAATTGGCCGTCGAATTGATCGAGCAGATCAAGGGTTGGGCGAACGGCATTTACGTCATGCCGCAATTCCATCGCTTCGACATGGTCGCGGAGATCATCGAGAAAGTGAAGTAGGGGCGACCCGTCAACACGTATCGGATCTTCGTTCAGGCGCGGGTCTGGTCTTGCGTGTTTTCAATTGGCAGGTGGAGGGTCGCCCTTGCCCAGAAGCGCCCTGTTCAATCGATATTTTCAAAAAATATGCGGAACAAAATCCTTCAAAAAATAATCCTCGCGCTCCTCGTTTTGCTCGGAATCAAAACAGGCATCCAGGGTTTTATCTCAACCATCAACATGCCCAGCCCGGACGTTTCCGTTGCAAATTGGGATGAGCGTGCCGCGGCGCTGAAAGAGTCCATTCCCTTCGAGCGCGGCATGGTCGGCTACATCTCGGATATTGACATCCCCGGTGTGGAATATGACAGGCAAAACCTCGTCGGCGAATTTACGCTGACTCAATTTGCCATTGCGCCCATCGTTTTGATTCAAGGCTCGGACGATGAAGAATGGAACATCCTCAGCCTCACGCCGCAAGCCTATGAAATTTGGAGTGCCGAAAACGCGCAGAATTATGAGGTCATCAAGTTTGGCGGAAAATTTTATCTGGCACACAAGGTAAATCCATGACCGCTCTGCTCAGTCTGCTTTCCTTCACCCTGCCCGCGCTGACGGGAATCCTGATCGTCCATGCGCTGTGGGCGGAGAAAAATAATTTCTTCGATTGGGCGCTGAAACTCTCGCTTGGCATCGGCATCGGGCTTGGCATTTCATCCCTGCTGTATTTTGTTTACCTGCTTTTCTTTGCAGGAAAACATTGGTTTTTATTCATCGAAATTTTGATCTTCGTCGTCGTCCTCGTCGCAACAAGAAAAAAACTCCGTGTCCCCGTGCCTCCGTGGTTAATAAAAAATCAGTTCACCCGCGCCCAAACATGGATGCTCCTCCTCGCGGGCATCGTCTTCCTCACCGCCTTCCTCGGCATCCTCAACTACGCCCGCCAGCGCGCCCTCGGCGACTGGGACGCATGGATGATCTACAACCGCGCCGCGCGTTTCCTTTACCGCGACCCAACAAACTGGCGCGAATCCTTCCCGCAAGAGATGAGCGTCATCTTCCACGCCGATTATCCGCTGCTACTCGCCTCCAACACCGCCGCCCGCTGGGAGGTCCTCAATAAAGAAACGCCCTACGTGCCGATGTTCCAAAGCGTGTTGTTCGCCCTCGCCACGCTGGGATTGATCTTCGGCGCATTAGGAAGATTCAAATCAACGGGTCAAGCCAGCCTCAGCTTGATCCTGCTCGGAGGAGTTCCCTTCTACCTTTTAGAGGGTGGCCGTCAAACCGCCGACCTTCCGCTGGCATTTTTCATGCTGGCAACGGTTGTATTCATTTTCGCCTATCACGAGGAAAAAAGATTCTCCCTGCTCGCCTTTGCAGGCTTCACCGCCGCCCTCGCCGCGTGGACAAAAAACGAAGGCTTGCTGTTTCTGCTCATCACATTCTGTACCGCAGACTTCAGTCTGCACTTCTGGCATAAAAAAATATTTCAATCAGCCCTCCCCTTCCTCACAGGCGCCATCCTCCCGTTGTCGGTTGCGCTGTATTTCAAACTCGCCCTCGCCCCCGCCAGTGAATTCCTCAGCGGCGGCCTGGCCACCATCCTGCAAGACATCACCGACCCAGCCCGCCACGGCATCATCCTCACGTATTTCAAGGACATTTTTCTATTCAGCAATGGCTGGTTTCACGTCGGCATATTGCCGATCTTGTGCGTTTACTTTCTGTTCTTTCGCACCCGCGCAAAAGAAAACCCACAGGCGGTCTTCATCGGCTTTGCCATATTCACCCTGCAAATTATCGGGTATTATGCCTTTTACCTGATCTCCCCCTACGAACTGGACTGGCACCTCAGTTCCTCCATTGACCGCCTTTTTATCCACGTGTATCCCACCATTTTGTTCGTCACCCTCGCCGCGAGCCAGACTCCTGAAACGATTTTTGCGGAATAACTCATCACCAACACCCTTTTTCAACCACAAAGGAGACGAAGGGTCACAAAGGAAAGCGAAATCCCCTTTGTGTACCTTTGTAACCCTTCGTGGTAAAAACAACAGGTATCCCCATGCTCCTCACCATTGACGTAGGAAACACCAACCTCACCCTCGGTCTTTACGAAGGCGACCAACTCGGCGCGCACTGGCGTCTCGCTACCGACCACAACCGTATGCCCGACGAATACGGCTTGCAATTTTTGGGCTTGTTGCAAAACGCGGGCAAAACATTGCAAGACATTCATGGAATTTCCCTTGCCTCCGTCGTGCCGCCGCTCACGGGGCGAGTCATTCAAGCCTGCCGCGAATATCTCAAGCAGGAACCGCTCGTCGTGGATGCGGGCGTGAAGACGGGAATCAAAGTCCGCTACGAAGACCCCAAAGCCGTCGGCGCAGATCGCATCTGCGATGCAGTCGCCGTGATGAAATTCTTTGGTGGCCCCGCCTGCGTGGTGGATTTCGGCACCGCCACCACATTCAACGCCATCACAAAAGACGGTCAATATCTCGGCGGCGCGATCACCGCCGGGGTCAATCTCGCCGCGGAAGCCTTGTTCACACACGCCGCAAAACTCGCGCGCATCGATCTCCAGCGCCCGCCATCTGTCATTGGCCGCAACACTGTCCATGCCATGCAATCGGGGTTGCTGTTCGGGTACGTGAGCATGGTCGAGGGAATGGTGGCAAGATTCAGGTCCGAATTGGGAAGCGATATGAAAGTCATCGCAACCGGCGGCATGGCAGAAGTCATCGCGAAAGAAACGCAGGTTGTGGATCACATTGCGCCGTGGCTCACCCTCGATGGATTGCGCATCGTCTGGGAACTCAATCAATAGGAAGCGAATGAAAAAAATCATTGCCTTGTTTTTGGGGATGTCTATTTTATTGTCTGGATGCGGAACCGGAGCATTCGCCCAATCCAATCCAACTGCCACGACGACGTTCACGCTTCCCCCTTCGCCCGAGCCTGCCACAGCGACACGCTTCGCGACATTTGCCCCCACTGTAACATTTACCGCTTCGCCCACCCCAACGCCCACCTGGGTGCATCAAGGCCCGGATAGTGTGGTCGTGCCGATTTTGCTTTATCACTGGATCGCCGTCTCACCAACGGACGGGCCAAACTACACAAGCCCGTATTACGTGAAGCCCGAAGTCTTCGATGAAGAGATGAAACTCCTGCACGATTGGGGCTACACCACCATCACCACCGAAATGCTGATCAACGCCATCCGCGAAGGCGCCGACCTGCCCCCGCGCCCGGTCATCATCTCCTTCGACGATGGTCACATGAACAATTACACCAATGCCTTTCCCATCATGCAGAAATATGGATTCACCGGCGTGCTTTATGTCGTCGGCAATTATCTCGGCGTGGACGATTACATGGGCGTCGAGCAAATCAAGGAGATGGCCGCCGCAGGCTGGGAGGTGGGAAGTCACAGCATGAATCACCTCAACCTGCCCTCGCTCGAACCCGAACGCCAGCGATATGAAGTGGTTGAATCGAAGGAAATTCTGGAAGCCAGACTGGGCGTGCCGGTCCTCACCATTGCCTACCCGTTTGGCGTCAGCAACAGCAGTGTCATTGACTATGCCCACTTTGCCGGGTACATCGGCGGGATGGGACTGGGCTACACCCACGATCAGGGAATTTCAAATCTGTTCAACCTGCAACGCCGCGATGTCAAAGGGACGTACGATGTGAAGCAATTTGCTTCGTTCCTCCCCTGGCAGGGCGATCCGATCTATTTGCCCACCGATACCCCCACACCGACGGTGACGCCCACGCGCACGCCCATCCCAACGTATACGTGGATCGTGCCGTGATTGCGTAGGTCGCGTTCTCTTACGCGACCTGTTGGCGCAAGAGAGCGCCAACTACTCCTGCTTTTCCCCAAACCTCAGCAAGATCACGCCCATCAAAACCAGCAGGCCGCCGAAGAGTTGGGTGCCGCTCAGCACTTCGTTCAGCAAAAAATACGCCCAGATGGCGGTAAAGGCGGGTTCGAGGGTGGCGATCAAATTCGCCGTAGTCGGGGAAAGGTAACGGATGCTCAACGTGTAAAGCCCGAACCCGCCGAGTGTGGGAGCCACGCCGAGGAAGAAAAGAAGTCCCCAACCCACAAACGAATCGCCAAGCCAGAGCATATCGGCAAACGCGCCTTTTTTGGTGAGAAACAAGTCGTTCCCCAAATTGAAGAACAGCAAAAAGACTGTCGCCCATGCAAAGCTGTAAAGCAGGGCTGTCCACGAATCAATGTGAGTGTCTGAGGCGTGCTTCCCCTCGAGATTATAGATTGCGAACATCAACCCCGAAAGCAGACCGAAGATGATTCCCAGCGGGTTGAGATTCCATGTCGAAGGATCGTATGCGCCGGAGACGAAAACGATTCCCGTCAGGCTCAGCAGGATGGAAACGATCTTGATGTTGCTGAACCGCTCCTTGAAAACGATGCGGCTTAAGATGGCCGTCATTGCCGGGGAGGAAAATGCCATTACCGTGGCAACAGCCGCCCCGTTGTATTGAACCGAGAATGTCCACATCGAGTTGAAAACCGCGAGAGTCAATCCATACCAGACCATAAATCCCCAACGCCTGCGATCCAATCGAAAAAGTGAACGGCCAAACACAAGCAGGCCAACGACCATGCCAAGCGAAACGAACAGGTCGCGCCAGAAGGCAAGCACCAGCGAAGGCAGGGAAAAGGTCTTGCTCAGGTAACTGATGAGAATGCCCGTCGTTGACCACAATACAGTGGCCGTGAGCGCAATGGCGTATCCGCGCGAGAGGTTTGACGATGATTTCATGTTCGCTCCAAAAAAAGACAGCCACCTGCGTTTTGTAGGTGACTGTCAAAGGGGTGTGCCCCCACGGAGACTCGAACTCCGGTTTAAGCCTTGAGAGGGCTTCGTCCTGGGCCGCTAGACGATGGGGGCTGGTTTAGCGGGGTGCATTGTATCACTGCAAATTTTACCCGTCAACAAGTTGATGGATGCCCGCGCCAATGGGAAATTAATGAAGATTCCAATCCCGGCCGGCAACCCACCGGCATTGACGGACTTATGTCACAGTTTTTCTCTATCGTATCATGTACAATGCCAATATCTTATAGAAGAGGTTGAACATGACCAAAAAAATTTCCACTTTACTGCTTGCGTTGGGAATTTTAATTCCTACGATGTTCGTTTTTGCGAAAGGGGAGTTCGATTACATCACCATCAAGGGACCTGGCATTACAGGCGAGATCGATGTGACCAACCCCGAACTGACGCAGGACTTCTTCGCCTTTGCCGATTTCTCACAAGGCGAAGTTCCCGCGCCTGCCGACGCTGGTCAGGGTTATCAGATCGTACGTGTGTATGTGGAGTTCACCGACAGCAAACCCAAAGACCTGCCGTTCGATCAACTCCATTATTATCCGTACACGGGCTATGTCTATTATGATGGGTTGGTAAACGGTTCCTCGGAATATGACGGCAAGTGGTACACCGCCAACCCCGATGCCAAAGCGCCCATCCGCAGTGTGCTGTTCCAACGCGCCCTGCTGGCGTGGATTCCGTTTGGGATATTGGTGGCGATTCTGGCGGGGTTCTTTGTGGCGTATAACAGGAAGCCGAAAGGGTAGGTATGCGTAGGCGCACGCGCAAAGTGAACTTTGCGCGTGCGCATCACCCAAAATCAGGCAAAGCGCAAGCTGATCCTTCGACAAGCTCAGGACAAGGCTTGCGGTACAAGATCACCTGAGCACAAACGCATCCAACTTCTCATCGTACGCAAGGATCAACGCCTTGCCTTTTACGAAATTCACTTCGCTCGAAAAAGACAAACGATAATCATCCGAACTATCTTTGATCCACACTTGCACTTGATGTGTGCCTGATTCGATTTCGAGAAACTCCAGCGCGGAGATGCGTCCGTTGCCAGAGATGCCAGACGGCTTGTACGTTTCATCGAGGATGGTTTCGCCATCCACGATCACGCGCACACTGATGGGGAAATGCGTGCCGCCGAAAATTTTTATGGGGTCTGCGCCTTCGGGCAGGGTTATGCCTTCGGGGATTGCCGCGGCTTCGATCTTGCCTTTCGCGTCAATCGCAACGCGCAGGGCGCTTTCGTTTGCGGCGCTCATTCCAGCGGGAATATCTAGCGGCAAGGCAAGCGCGAACATGCCGAGCAGAAGAACGGTTCCGACCAGTCCGCTTACCAAAGATGGAATCAATTTGTTGCGTTCTTTCACGGCGGGCAGAACAGGCGGGCGTGTTTCGTTCCTTCGACCTGGCTCAAGGCTGGTTTGCGTGTTGCGTTTTTCGGTTTGCGTTTCGGGCTTGTGTAGGTCGTTCAAAAAATTTTCGACTGCTTTTGAATCGCCTGGCGTGGTTTCTAGCCAGTGCAAATGATGAGTCACCAATGCGGGGCGGAGATGCAGACGGTTGAGGATCCAATGCGCGTCTTCGCGGTTGAGGCTGTCGTCGTAAGGGGTGGATAGAATCACCACATTGCGGACGTTTTCGGCGTTGAGCGATTTGATCCATTCGATGTTGACCGCGCTTGCAGACGGAAGCACGGCGGTGACGATGCGCGATTCATCGTCCCATGCGCTGACGGATACGGGCGAACTGCCGTTGACGTTCAATTTCGCAGGGATGCCGTTCAGCGCCTGGTCGCGCTGGCTGGCAAACAAAACCGTGACGGGCTTGTCTTCATTCTTCTCGCGGTGCAATGCGCCTTTGACCGCGCCGAATAATTGCTCGCTGTTGTATCCGCCTTGTAACTCAATGGCATTCGGCGGACATGCGCCCACGCAGATTCCACATCCTGTACATTGGGCGTTGTTGATGATGGCGAGTTTGTGATATTGGGTTTCATCATTGCGCTCCACCATGCGGATGGCGTCGTACGGACATTCGGCGTAGCAGATGTTACAGCCAGTACACTGCTCATTGATAACCGTGGCATGCCCCAGGTCACGACCTGAGGCGAGCCAGGGGAGCAGGAACAAACTCCCGCCGAGGAGAATCGCCAGAGTCCAGAAAATCACGTTGCCCCAGGAATCGATCAAAGCAAGAAAGCCGAGATAATACGCATCCATCGGCACGGATTGAATCAGTTGCGATAAATCCGCTTCGGCGAAGGATTGCACGGGTTTGATGAGCGAGAGAATCACCAGCCCGATGGTTGCTTGAATGCTGACCCAGCGCGGCGACCACCAACGCGCGCGCGAGAGCCGCAGCCCGTGAATGTAAATGCCGAGGAAGCCAATGAGCGGAAGAAAGACGTGCAAAAAAATGATGATGACGAAGTTGGAAAACGTGCGCGACTCGATATCCGTCGCAACATACGTGAGACCCGATGTGCCTGCGAGGGTTTCCATCATGTATTCGGTCATCCATTGCGCGCGTTGATCCCAGACGAGCCAATAGCCGAAGGTGCCTGTGAGCCAGACGCCTGCCAGCATGATCCAGCCGCTCGTCCACGCCAGCCAGCGTTGACCCCAGAACTTGTCGCTGAATAACATTTTGAGAATGTGCAAGATGATGAGCAAGATCATCGCGTCGGATGCGTAACGATGCACACTGCGCATGAGCGAGCCGAACCAGTTTGAGTCAATTTTTTCAACAGTGGCGTAGGCGACATCCAAGCCAGGGCGGTAGATGGCGGTGAGGTAGATGCCTGTAAAGATCAGCACGAGCAGCATGAAGATGGTCAGCGTGCCGAGGTGATAGAGCGGGTTGAAGTCTGATTTTGTGAATCGATTTACCAAGCCTTCGAGTTTCGTCCAAAGTTTTTCAAAGGCGCGTAAAAGTTTTCGTTCTGCGTAGGGGTTACTAAGTGTCATGTATCAGGTTCCAGGTTTCAGGTTTTATGTCGTTGCGAGGAGCGCTCTTGTTCTTTGCGACGAAGCAACCTGCTCGAAACAGGAGATTGCTTCGGGCGGAAGAACACCGCCCTCGCAACGACATTATTTATCTAACAACGGAAATTTATTCATCCTCATCGCATTGCTGGTGACGAAGATGCTGCTTGCCACCATTGCAAACGCTGAAAAGACGGGTTGCAACAATCCAGCCATTGCCAGCGCAACACCGAGCAAGTTGTAGATCACAGCCCAGCCGAGGTTTTGCCGTACGCGCTTCATGGATTCGCGCGACAAATCAATCAGCCACGGGATCGCGTTCAAATCATCGCGCATCAAAACAATATCGGCGGCAGTGCGCGCCACATCGGTTCCGTGATTCATCGCCAGCCCCACTGTGGCGGCGGCGAGCGCGGGTCCGTCGTTGATTCCATCGCCGACCATCGCGGCGTTTTGCGAAAGTCTCTGCATCTTTTCATCGGGTGTCAGCGCGGCTTGCACGGGGATTCCCAGCGTCTTCTGCCAGCGTTCGCCCGCGCGGGATTCATCGCCCGTCAACACGCCAAGTTCCAGCCCGCGAGAGTGTAAATCATCCACGACTTGTTTTGCTTCGCTGCGTATCGTTTCGCCCAGCGAAATTATTCCTTGCACGGTGTTATCCCAGCCGATGTATACAACAAGTTGTCCGTCCGCTTTCCAAGTTTCCGCTTTTTGCTGTAGTTCAGAGGAGATTTGCAGATTCTCTTGTTCCATCAAACGCACAGAGCCGATGACAATTCGTAAATCGTAATTCGTGAATCGTAAATTTCCAATTACGCCAAGCGCGGGAATTGCTTTGAACGACTCAGGTTTGATGAGTTCAACTTGATTCGTTTTGGCATATTCCACAATCGCCTTCGCCAGCGGATGTTCGGATTCGTTTTCCACTGAAGCAACAACCTGTAAAAACTGATCACGGCCAACTGATGACTGTTCGCTGATTACTTTTTGAACCTTCATCGGCAACTGACTCAACGTGCCTGTCTTATCAAAGAAAACCTTCTCGATTTTTGCCAATCGTTCCAGCGACGCGGTGCTTCTCAGAATTGCGCCCGATTCCGCGGCGCGTTCAAGAGAAAGCCACAACGTGAGTGGAGTGGCAAGCCCCAATGCGCAGGGACAGGCAATGAGCAGAACGGATAAGGCGACCAATAAACCTTGTTCAAAGCCAGAGACATAATTCCAAATGAGAAAAGCAATCGTGGCGAGAGCCAACGCGGCGGGGGTCATCCATGCCGAGAGTTTGTCCACGGTGCGTTCGAGGGGCGAGCGTGCCCACAGGGCTTCGTGAAGCAATCTTCCGATTTGTCCCGCCATCGTGGATTCTCCAACGGCGGTGGCGATGATCTCCAAACTGCCGTCGAGGTTGATCGTGCCTGCTTTGACGGCGTCGCCTTCGCGGTGTGAGACAGGCTTGGGTTCGCCTGTGAGAAGTGATTCGTCCACGTCACCTTCGCCGAGGGCGATGAGACCATCCACGGGGAAGCGTTCTCCAGGTCGAACGCGGACGCGCATCCCTGGCTTCAAGTCTGCGACACGGATGGATTTATCCGCCACGTCTGTAACAATGATCGCCATGCTGGGAATCTGCTCAAGCAGTTTCAGCACGGCTTTGTTGCTGGACTTATGAGCCTGCATTTCGAGCCAACGCCCCACCGAGACGAGGAAGATGAGCATGGTGGCGGTGTCGAAATACAACCCGCCCTGACCGACGATGAGATGATAGACCGACAGTCCAAACGCAGAGAATGTGCCGAGGGTGATGAGTGTGTGAATGTTGGGCTGTCCGCGAAGCAGACTGGCAAAGCCCGCGCGAAGGATGGGCAAGCCAAGCAGGAGAAGGACGGGGATGCTGGTGATGAGCATCATCACTTGGAAGAAATCCACCAGCGGTTGGGATTCAGGTGTCGCCAGGTGGAAAATCTCGCGCGCGTAAATTCCTGTGCCGACGATCATGTCATGCAGAACCATCACGCCGCCGATAAGCAAACGCATGTAGAAGGATTCTTCTTCGTCGCGCGGTTTTTCGTTTGGTAGTGTGGCTTGGTAGCCGAGGGAGCGTACGCGCTTTTTTAGAGATTGGAGATTGGTGATTGATTTATCGAAAGTGAGATTGGCTTGCCCTTGAATAAAACTGACCTCCGCGTTGACCACGCCCTTTGTGCGTTTGAGTCCTTCGCCCACCAGCCACGCGCAAGAGGAGCACCACATCCCGCCGAGGGCGAGGGTGACATTTTCGGCGTTCGCCGCATTGGCTAGGACGGCTGGCTTTGCTGGAGATTCTTCGAGAAGAGCAGAAACCTCTTTGCAGGAAGGGCAGCAAAAGACATCACCCCGGTCATTGTTGAGCGGATGCAGGGTGGTAAGTCCACACAGGGAGCAGGTGGATGTTAGTTTGGTGGTTTGATAGTTGGCTAGTTGCATGGTTTCGCGTTTTACCTGTTTACTTGTGTACTTGTGTACTTGTGTACTTGTGTACTTGTGTACTTTGACCTACCAGAACATGAACGAACCGAGCATAAAATGATTCACAATGCCCAGCGCAGCGAATCCGCGCATGGCGAATTGGAAGCCGAAGGTCATCATGACGAGGGAGGCGAGCCCGCGCGACCAGAGGCGGGAGAGGGATTTTGTCGCCAGCCATTTGACGGCATAGAGGCTGGGGAGGGTGGCAATGCCGAAGATGAGCATGGTCAGCGCGCCGAGGCTCGCGGACTTGGAAGCAATTGCGGTGACGAGAGCCGTCAGGACCAGGCCGCAGGGGAGGAGTCCCCACAGGAGACCGAGCAGGTACGGGCTAAGAAAAGAGGCGGGTTTATATCCACGAATGAGTTTTCCCCAGCGGGCGATCCATCCTGAAAATAAAAGTTCAGGCGAGGGGGTTAATCCAATAAATGCGGACGCCATGTAGAAGGCGATGATCCCAAAGAGAATGGAGAGAATGGCTTGCAGGTTTCCGAATGACCAAAGGGTTTGACCGAACGCGCCAAAGATGAAGCCGAGTAAGGTGTAAGTGGTGATACGTCCTGTGTGCGCGAGCACCCAGGCGGATTTGTTCTGAAAGATGGGTTGACGGTCAAAGAGAATGACGATGGCGCTGCACATCCCCACGCAATGACCGAGACTACCGAGTAAACCGAGAAGAAGGGAGGCGAGCATGGTTACCAGTAAATGGGAGGCCTCGGAGGTCTTAAAGACCTCCGAGGTCTTTTTAAAGGAGAGTTACTTGATGAACCAGGTACGCCCGAGCAGCCACCAGTTGCTGAGATAATAGACTGCGAACCAAACGAGGAAGGCGAAGACCAGAACCAATGTGCCTTTAGGTTGATTCTGTTTGTCTTCCATTTGTTCGTTGGTGAGTTTGGTGGATTCGAGCAACGGGTTGTTCGTACCGCTGACAAGAAGGAGATTGGTCGCTTCCAGGCGCGGGCCAGTGAGAATGGAGGCAAGGACAATGGTGACATACATGATGCCGCCAATAACCGCGATGATCGCGCCGATGCCAAAGATGGCAAGCGTGAGGTTGACAGTTCCAGGAACGACTCCTGCGAAAGTAATGTCCCAGTTGCGGCGGGCGACGCCCTGCAAACCGCTGGTAATCATGCCCAATGAAACAAGCGCGGAGCCAACGCCATAGACATACGGTTGCCAGACCGCCCACTTCTTGAGTTTAAGTTCCTTGCGGAAGATGAGCGGGATGACATAGTAGGTGAAACCCATGAATGCCAGCGTTGTGCCGCCAACGACGGTCGCATGGAAGTGACCGGGCAGACGCAGGGTATTGTGCGCGAGCATGTTGATCTGTTCGGTGCCGATGGTCACGCCGGTGACGCCGCCGATCCAGCCGAAGAGGATCATGGACATGACGAGCGCGCCAAAGCCAGGCTCATTCCATGGGCCGTTGCGGAGCCAGCCGAACAGGCCTTTGTTGTATCCTTTCGCGCGCAGGGCAACTTCCATGGCGGCGGGGATGGAGAAAGCGTGCATCATCGAACCCAGTACGGCGAGGTACATGGCATAGGAAGTGTTGACGGCTTTCCATGCGAAGGTGAGTCCGGGGTCAACCAACAGGTGATGAGCAGAGCCGAGATTGATGAAGAACAGGTACAGGATGAAGGCGAGGCGCGAGAACTTCTCGTTGAGCGGACGAATACCGACGGTGATCTGCGCGAGCATGTACCAGATGGCGACCATCGCCGCCAAATTGACCTGTTGGGCCGGGTGCCCGAAGCCCCAGAAGAAGTTGCGGTAGATGCCGGGGTCGTACTTGGGAAGAACGCCGAGCGACCAGAAGAAGGCTGGCACAATGGCGGCCGCGCCTTCGAGCAGGGTGTAGGTGGCGAGGATGGCGGCGGTCATCAAACCGAAGACGGCCAGCGGCATGGACCCTTCAAAACGCCCCTCGCGTTTGGCGACCACGATGTTGATGAAGAAGGTGATGACGGTAATCAATGCGCCGACGGCGAAGAGAATGTAACTAAGGTAAAAAAGCGGATGCGCCTTGAGCGGCACATAGGCGGTGAACGCGACAGTGCTTTTCGGGTCGAACAACACAACCGCATTCGCCATCAAGCCGCCGACCATCATCATAATAAATCCAGTCCACGCAAGTTTGGGGGCGGCGTGACGCGCGTTCAACAAGGCTGTTGAACCAAAATGCAGGCCTGCCATTTCAAAAAACACGATCCATGCCACGAGCATGTCAATGCCGTGCAGGGTCAGCAGGCGGTAGAACCAGGTTGCATCCAGAAGATGAACCGCCTGCCAGCGGGTGAGTGCGATCAAAAGCGCCGCGATACCGCCAAGCACAAGACAGACGACCGCCATCACCGCATTGGCAATGATGAGACGTTCGGCGTGCATGTCCACTTTGAGGGTGGTCACGCCACAGACGCGATAATCATCCTTTGCGCCTTTGAACCATTGAGTTGTTGGGGCAAGTGTAGCCATCTTGATTCTCCTATTTCACGATTATTTTGCCGATCATGGTGTGATGGCCGAGCGAACAGAATTCATTGCAGACGATGGTGAATTCACCCGTTGTCGTCGGCACGATGGTTGCAACATAATCATAGCCGGGCAATACCTGCAAATTGATGTTCACCGGCTGGAGCGAGAAACCGTGCTGGAGATCCATCGAAGAGATATGCAGGCGGTACGTCTCGCCTTTTTGGAACTGCAAAATGGGGAACCACTGCCAGGTGCTGGCGCGCAGGTACACGTCACTGCCGGGAGGCGCTTCCACAATGGGGAGGGTAACCCCGTTCACTGTATCTTCACCCACCTTGTATTGATCCACAAACGCGTTCACCTTTGCGGCATAATCAGCGGACGTGGTTCGGTAGGTTTCAGCAGGCACATTCTGTTTGCCCATGAAGTACCAGAGCGGCATCATCACGGTCAGGAACACGCACCAGACAAAGGCCACGGTGAGCCATGTTTTTTCGAGACGGCCCAGGGGCTTCCACCAGATTTTTTCGGGGGCTAACATAATTCATTCTCCTTTGTAAATTTATGGGGCGGGTGGGACATGCAACAGGTTGAATAATCCCCAGGCGTTATAGATGACTCCGCTGATTAACAGCGAAAGCAGGAACAACAACCAGATGTTGTCGAACACTTTCTGCCATTTGGAGGCAGATTCGTTCTCTTGCTTCTCTTTCTCGGACATGATATTTCTCCTTTTATAATGTGTCTTTTTTCACAAGGTTTGTCTTATTTTGTAAATGTTACATTATTTCGAACTAGAAATGCCGTAACTTTTGTCACAACCCAATTTTGGGAAATGCCAGGGTAAACATTAGTATAATCAACCAACTCATTGTGCATTCAAAGGTAACTTTTCCCATGCCTCTCCCCTCCTTCTTGAAGTTGACACCCGAATATCGAGAATACGTCTGGGGCGGAGAGCGATTGCGGCCGGGGCACGGTCCCACCGCCGAGGCATGGGTGGTCTACGAAAACGACCGCATCGAATCGGGCGCGCTGGCTGGCAAAACACTTGGCGAAGTTGCCGCTGAATATGGCGCGGCCTTGCTCGGCGAAAAAGCCGTCACAAGAACAGGCACGCGCTTTCCGCTGTTGGTCAAATTGCTCGATTGCGCGCAATGGCTGTCCTTGCAGGTGCATCCCAACGATGAGCAGGCCGTTCAACTCGAAGGCCCCGGTCAGTTTGGCAAGACCGAAGCCTGGCATGTGCTGGATGCCCAACCCAATTCAAAATTGATCGCAGGGTTGAAGCCCGGGTCAATCTCCGCTGAAATCGCACAAGCCATTCGCAACGGGACGATCACCGAGCATTCGCAATACGCCAGCGTCTCGCAAGGCGACACGGTCTTCATGCCCGCAGGCACGCTCCACGCCCTCGGCCCCGGCCTGCTCATTTATGAAGTCCAGCAAACCTCGGATTGGACGTACCGCGTCTACGATTGGGGACGTCCGCAAACCGAAACGCGCCGCCTGCACATCGAAAAATCCATCGCGGTCACGCGCCCCGATTTTGCCGCGCCAATCATTCCGATGCCCAAATGCGGAGACGGGACTCAGCATGAACTTGTCCGATGTGAATATTTTACGCTCGAATTGATTTCCGCTTCATCACGGACCCTCGAACTGGGCACCCAAAACGAATCATTCCACGTCCTGACAGTGATCGAAGGCAAAGCCCGCCTGCAATCAGAGACCGAAAGCGTAGTGCTCGAAAAATTCCAAACGGCGTTGGTCCCTGCCAGTTTGGGGAAGTACCAATTCCAACCGTTGAATGCTGAAGCGTGCCGCGCGTTGAAGTCCAGTGTTTGATTCAACGATCGTTGAGGGGATATTATCCTTACATATCTGGAGAGAGTATGAGTGAAGCAAGGAAAAATTTTCTTGAAGGCGTTCGCGCTGAACTGCCGCTTTTGATCGGTGTCTTTCCATTCGGCATGATTTACGGCGCGCTGGCGCTTAATGCAGGTCTATCCACCAGCGCCGCGCAGATGATGTCGTCCATCGTGTTTGCAGGGTCGGCGCAATTTGTCGCCTCGCAACTTATCCACGATAACGCGCCTGCATTCGTCATTGTGCTGACCATTGCCGTGGTAAACCTGCGTCACATGTTGTACAGCGCATCGCTCGCGCCCTATTTGCACGATCTTTCATTGAAGTGGAAAGTCCTGCTCTCCTATTTGCTGACAGACGAGGCCTACGCTCCAACCGCCATCAAGTACGAAAAAGATGGAGTCACGCCTTTCAGTCATTGGTTTCTATTGGGCGCGGGACTGACCCTGTGGTTCACCTGGCAAACCAGCACCGCGCTTGGAATCTTCCTCGGCACGGCCATTCCCGAATCGTGGTCGCTGGATTTTGCGCTCCCACTCACCTTCATTGCCATGATAGTTCCCGTTCTCAAAAACCGGCCCATGATCGCCGCCGCGCTTTCGGCGGGAGTCGTTGCATTGCTTGCATACCATCTGCCCTTCAAACTCGGCCTCATCCTCGCCGCGTTGACAGGCATCCTCGTTGGAACGATTTTGGAGGGAAGAAAATCCCCGGGAGGGACACTGTGAACGTCTGGCTTGTACTGATTCTCGGCGGCTTGATCACATTCGGGATGAGATTCTCCCTCATCTATCTGTTCGGCAAATTCCACATCCCAGAAACGATGCGCAAGGCGTTGCACTACGTCCCGCCTGCGGTGCTTTCCGCCATCATCTTCCCGGAGTTGCTTTATCCCTCCGGCAGTCTCGATCCATCCTTCGGCAACACACGCCTGCTGGCGGGCATCGTTGCCATCCTCGTGGCGTGGTACACAAAAAGCACACTGTTCACCATCCTTGCCGGGATGGTGGTATTGCTGTTGCTTCAATTTTTGTAAGTCATTTTCAGGTATAGATCAAAAACACCTGGTTGCCCCCCGCCTCTTTTGCTCGTTTCATGGCCTGCAAGGCCTGCTGAATCAGCGGCTCGACCTCGATGGAGGTGCTGATGCGCGCCACAGACGCAATCCCGGCGCTCATTTTGATGTTCAGCGGCGTTTCATCCCCGGCCTCGATGCGGGTGCTTCGTACCCCGGCGATGATCCTGTCTGTCACCTTTTCCGCATCCGCGCCGATCACGCCGGAAAGCATCAACACGAACTCGTCCCCTGCCCAACGGCCGATGCAATCATACGGGCGACTCTTTTCACGGATGGACTGCGCCACCGCCAGCAGAACCTGGTTGCCGACCTCCGCTCCAAACGTATTGTTGATGACCTTGAAATCGTCCACATCCAACGCAATCAAACTGACCGGTATGGAGGAACGCCGCGCGCGCTCCAATTCACCCGCCGCCTGCTTGAAAAATGCCGTGCGATTCATGAAACCTGTCAGGGTATCGAACATGGCCTGGTTTTCCAACTGATCGCGCGCAACCGCCAGGTTGCTTGCCAGTGAAATGATCCGCTCCGCCATGCCGATGCGGTTCTTCAAATCCTGCGCCCTGAACGGCCTCTGGATGATATCGTCCGCGCCGGAAGGGACAAGGTCGTCATCCGCACCCTTTGCCATGGTCAATAAAATATAAAGGGGGGTATTAAGTCGTACCGCCCGCGCACGGGGAATGAACTGCATCTGGCGCACATCGCTCGTTTCCCAATTCGCAATGATAAAACGCGACTCGCCGGATTGAATGTACGGCCAGGCTTGCGCGCTGGAGGCAAGCGGGATCAGGCTCGTCTTGCTGTTGCTCAAAGCCTGCTGGATGAGCGCCAGTTCCTTCGGATCGTTTTCGAGCACCAGTATTTTCATCCATGCTCCTTCTTTGATTTTATAATTATAGCAGGGCGCGCGCCCGGCAATTCAAAGGGTTCGCTCCTGTTCTGGTTTTAACATGAAAAACAACTCACGTTGACAAATGACATCT
>JBBIUO010000018.1:0-20397 GCA_037440205.1 Chloroflexota bacterium | reverse complement strand
GAGGTCGAAGGCAACTTCGAGGTAATTATCGCGGAACTCGCTGTTTTGTTCGGGGTCGAGCACTTCGAGAAGCGCCGAGGCGGGGTCGCCGTGAAAATCGTAGGTGAGTTTATCCACTTCGTCGAGCATGAAGACGGGATTTTTGGTTTCCACGCGGCGCAGGGATTGCAGGATGCGTCCCGGCATGGCGCCAATGTAGGTGCGGCGATGACCGCGAATCTCGGCTTCGTCGCGCACACCGCCGAGGGAGGCGCGGATAAATTTTCGTTCCATTGCCCGCGCGATGGATTGCCCGAGAGAAGTCTTGCCAACGCCGGGCGGGCCGACAAAACATAAAATCACGCCTTCGCGTTCGCGGCGAATGGCGTCATCAGATGGGGTTTTCTTGTCATCCTTGCGGTCAATGCGTAATTTGCGAATCGCAAGAAATTCAAGGATACGGTCTTTCACATCTTCAAGGCCGAAATGATCTTTGTTCAGGATCTTCCGCGCATGGGAAATATCCAAATTGTCTTCAGTGGATTTCGACCATGGAAGGGACACCAGCCAATCCAGATAGGTGCGGATGACGCCGTATTCCGCCGCGGCAGTGGGCAAACGGGAAAGGCGATCCAACTCCCCTTTAGCCTGCTTATGGGCTTCCTCGGGCATTTTCGCATCTTCGATTTTTTTGCGAAATTCCTCGGTCTCAACCGATTGTTCATCCTTGTCGCCCAGTTCGCGCTGGATGGCTTTCATTTGTTCGCGCAGGAAGTATTCGCGCTGGACTTTTTCTATCTCGCCGCGCGCTTCGTTCTGGATTTTCTGTCCGATTTGCAAGACCTCGGCTTCCCGCACGAGCAAGCCGATCAGTTTTTTCAATTTTTCGTACACAGAATCCAGTTCGAGGATTTCCTGCGCATCCTGCAAACTGATTCGCTGGAAGTTCGCGATGGTGTAAACCGTTTGCAGGGGGTCTTCCAGCGAGGTGATCGAGCCAACCAGTTCATCGGGGAAGGAGGGAATCATCTGCGTGATCTGCTGGAACTGGTCGCGCGCGTTGCGGGCCAGCGCGCTGGTTTCGAGGTTTGTCTCGACAGTTTCAGGGATCAGGCGGATGCGGGCTTTGAGATACGGCTCGTCTGCGACGAACTCTTCGACGCGAAAACGCTCCATGCCCTGAACCAGCAGGCGGATGGTTCCATCCGGGGCGCGGAGCAGACGATGCACGGTGGCGATGGTGCCGATCTGGTACAACTCGCCGGGACCGGGCGTTTCCAATTCCGGGTTGAGGGCGGCGACGAGGCCGACCAGTTTATCCCCGCCGACGACATCGTCCACGAGGCGGATGGAACGCGCCTGTCCGACCGTCAGCGGGACGGCGGTGTTCGGATACACAACCACCCCGCGCAGAGGCAGGATGGGAAGTGTGTCGGGGAATTTCTGCCCTTCGTTTTTGTCACCATTTTCCGGGGCGTGTGATACGTTCTCTTCCTTCTGTAAACGGGAAAGGACCGACGACATGAACATCTTCATCATCTCATCGTCGGCCTCCCCAATGGATTGTAAAAACTCATTGATTCCGGTTTGCCACCGTTCCGCAGGCATAATCTTTTTTACCTTGATCTATTTTGTCGTTGCTTTGGGGAGGACAACCGTCAAAAATCCGTCCTTGTATTCCGCATGGGCGCGCTCGATATTGACCGGCCCGGGGAGCGCCAGCGCGGTTGCAAATTTTCCAAAACGGATTTCCATCTGATGATACGCACGCCGGCCGGGGGAATCGGGGCGCACTCCCGCGATGAGCAGGGTGTCGTTTTCAATCGAGACTTCAAAATCATCTTCGCGCATTCCCGCTATTTCAACGCGGACGACATAGGTCTCTTCGGTTTCGTATTGGTCGGTGGGCGGACTCCATAGGTTCGAGCGGACCTGCCAGCTCACTGCATGAAGGATTTCACGGCGCGTTTCAAAAAGGGTGGACCTGGGTTTGCGGGCAATGGTGGGCATAATTTTTGCTCCTCGAAAACATTCAGTGCCTCTACCAGGAATCGAACCTGGATCGACGGTTTAGAAGACCGTAGCTTTGTCCGTTAAGCTATAGAGGCCCTTACGAGAAACCGCACGCGGGCGGTATCCTCTTCGCGGATCGAACTCCGGCTTGAATTGACAAAAATTGCGGGTAAAAAATTATGATTTTGGCCGGACGAATTATGCGCTATTTTGCAATCACTTTTTCGCAAACCATGGTTTTATCAGGGTCTATTCTCCATGAATGGGATTTGGAACATTCAATTGATACGGCCTCAATCCCCGGTACACCCGCGGACCGGCAATCGTCCGCAATATGGTATCCGCAGGGCGGCCAAGTTTTCTTGCAAGTTCCTCGGCAGACATGGGGGTGTTCCCGTTGACGAGGAAAATCCGAAACACGGCCTCCACCATGGCGGTGCGCGTGTCGAAAAACTCCGGCTGCAATGCGCAATGACTCATCAGGGCGTGCTGTACGCCATCCACCGGTTTCACTTCCGCGGTCTGCGGGTCAATCCAGTCAATCATACTTCCTTCATCAACCTCTGCAAAGGCCTCCTGATGCTCAGGGCACAACAACGAGCGCAGGAACACGTGCCAGTCGCGTTCGTTCTTCTTCCACCAGTCGAAGTCAATGTGAAACGGCGTTTGGGCTGTGGGTTTTAAAAGACTCATGCGGCCTCCTCATCCAGGCGATAATGCAGGTCGCCCACATGCTTGAAGGCGGGGTTTGTTTCCAGGAGGGCAAAGAGTGGCGCAGGCGGAACACGGCGCACAAGGTTTATCGCCGCGTACAATTCCTGCGCATGAACATGGCCCTGTGGGTTCGATTTTGTCATTTCGCGCATGACCGACAATACGAGGTCGGTGAATGATTGCTTCTTTTCCCAAACGGGATCCAACGATTTAAAGTCCGGCACATGGATGACCATGCGGTCGTTGAACTCGGCGGTGATGGGTTGTTTCAGCATCGCAAAAACAAAACCGCCGTCCTTGCCAACCAGCACGGTGCGCACCCAATCCTTTGAGGAACGCTGGCTTTTCACCTCCACGATCACTTCGCCGGGCTTTTCGCCGCGTTTCAACTGCACGATGGAACCCGGTATCAATTGATGCGCCTTGTACCACTCGCGCAATCCATACACGTATCCGTGTTTAATCACCACCCAGGCGGGGATGCGTTGCCTGGTTTTGCCATCCACAAGAGTGAACCGAACGCGCGGCGACTCGTAGGCTGTTGGGAACAACCTGCGCGCCCGGGCCGACATTGGCAAAGTACCGGCGCGCAAGTGGGGATAGATCAAAGTAATCGTAATGGATGAGACCTCGCCGCGGGCGTCATTTTCATCAGGAGGGGTGAGTTCGTCATCCAACTGTTCTTCGAGATTTCTCATCTCGGCGCTGAGCGTACCGCGGTCATGCTCGATCTCTGTATAACGCAACGGCGGCGGGACATCCCTTACGAAGTCCGGCTCGAGGCGGTACAAACACCATAACACCTGGCCGGCGGGGCCGACCTCGTCAAACCGTTCATCGCTCTGCAGGGCATAATTCAGGGAGAATTCCGCCAGTTTGGGGTTGACTCCCGCAGGCAGTTCGATATCCTTCATCAACGCTTCCGTAGGAAGAGGCTCGCCGCCAGCCACATCCAGGACGGCTTCCGCAAGGTTCAACTGTCCCTGGTTGATATCAATCAAAAGCGCGCGCGGGAACCAACTCCCGGCGATCTTCACCAATCCCCTGTCTGCGCTGAACGACGCCTCCAGTTTCTTTTCAATCAGATCACCGAACTCATGCAAAACAGATTCAACGCGCACTTCATCTTTTTGGGGCTCGGAAGCCGGTGCCTGATTCAGAAAATGCGATGCAAGGTTTGCGGCAAACATGTGCTCGGAGCGGTCATCCATCGTGATCGTAAGAACATCAAACCCACCCACGGCCGGATTAACCCCTGCGCGCATGGCAATGACCGTGCCCCGCTTCCAATTCAACGCGGGAAAAACAAGTTCATCGCCCACCTGATATTTCTCTTTCGGCAGGTAACTCCTGCCTCCCGCCTTCTTCTTGCTTTCCGCCGCGATGCGCTCTGCCTTGATGCGCGACTCTACAAATTCAACAGAAAGATCCCGCGCCGTAAGCGGTGTCTCGCGCTCAAAAAGATAATTGTGTAGATTTTCAACATCCTGGGGAGTTATTTGAAGGGATAACCAGTATTCGTTGGGGAGTGAAAATGCGCCTGCCATACTCAGCCTTGAAATGAATTTACGTTTTGTGCGTGACTTGTAAATTATACCTTACCTTGCAGATACTTTCTATATTTTTGAAAGAAAGCAGGTGTAAGAAAACTCATGATTTGCACATCAATTTCCGTTGGGAATGGTTTATAGTGGGCGGCAATTATTTTTTAGAGAAAGGAAAACGAAATGAACAGGACCTTATTGGTAAGCCTGATCTCACTGACCATCGCCACCATCGCGTGTGGAGGACAATCGCCCCAGACTCCGCCCCAGCCTGCTCCCGCCGCCGAGACAGCGATTCTCCCCTCAGCAACGAACACGCTCCCCCCTCCAGCAACCGACACATCCGCCGCGCCCGCCGTAACTGAAACACCGGCCCAAACGCCCGCCGTCAGTTTTGCAAACGACATCCTGCCCATCTTCGAGGCGAGTTGCAATAAATGTCATGGGGTCGAACAAATCAAAGAAGGCCTCGACATGCGGACGTACGAAAGCCTCATGGCCGGTTCGTTCAATGGCAGTGTCATCACCCCGGGCAATGCCGAAGATAGTTTCCTCGTGGAGCAGATCGTGAAAGGCGAGATGCCGAAGCGTGGCCCCAAACTGACAGCCGCACAAATCCAACTCATCATCGCCTGGATCAACGCCGGTGCGCTGAACAATTAGTATCAGTACTTCACGAAAAGTTGCTCGTAGTAGCGACTTCAGTCGCTTTTTGCCCGAACGACTTAAGTCGTTACTACGCTTTCGTGATCTACTAAGTATAAATTATTCATGCAACGGATCACTTTCCCCCGTCCGTCGTTCATCACTATGTATTTGTAATCTTCTTCATCTTGACGATTCACTCCAACAGGCGTAAAATCATATTAATCTGATTAATCAGATTACAGCCATGATTTTACGAGACCGTGTTCCCCCCGAACTCTCCGAATTCCTGCGATACCTTGCATCCCGCGAAGATGCAGAGGGAAGCCTCCCTGCGCTGAATGACCTGAGCCGCGAACTGCGCATCAGCCTCGCAACTCTGCGCGAACAACTCGAAGTGGCGCGCGCGCTTGGCCTGGTTGAGGTCCGCCCGCGCACCGGCACAAGGCGCCGGGCCTATTCCTTTGCGCCCGCCGTGATGAAAAGCCTCGCATACGCACTGACGGTTGACCAAAGCAACTTTGAAAAATATTCGGAACTGCGGAATCACATCGAAACCGCCTATTGGGATGAAGCGGTTGCACTGCTCACCGAGGAAGACAAACTCGAATTGAAGAACATCATCACGCGCGCGTTCGAAAAACTGCACGGAACCTTCGTGCAGGTGCCGCACGAGGAGCACCGCAGACTGCACCTGCTCATTTACAGCCGCCTCAACAACCCCTTTGTCACCGGCCTGCTGGAGGCGTATTGGGATGCGTACGAGGCCGTCGGCTTGAACATGTATGCAGGCGGCATGGATTATCTCGAGGAAGTGTGGGGCTATCACAACACCATGGTTCAAAGCATTTGCAATGGAAATTACGCGGCGGGGCGCAAGGCATTGATCACACACATTGACCTGCTCGCCCATCGGCCCGCATAACTTAAGGAGTCTCATGAACAAGACCATCAACAATTTTTCCATCACCGTTGGCACCGTGAACGGCTCAGGCAGTTCCACTGCCAACACCACCATTCTGCGTTCCATCTTCAAGATGGGTATCCCGGTTTCCGGCAAAAACCTCTTCCCTTCCAACATTCAGGGACTGCCCACGTGGTACACCATCCGCGTCAACAAAGATGGATTTATCGCTCACAACGAGCAACGCGATATTGTCATTGCGATGAACCAAAACTCGTTCGCCCGTGACCTGGCATCTGTTACGCCGGGCGGAGCATTTTTCTACTCTGACGATATCAAACAGCCCATCACCCGCGCGGACGTGGCCATCTATCCCATGCCGATCAAATCCATCGTGCGGAACGACCCGAACATTCCAAGCGATTTCCGCGACCTCGTGAGCAACATGGTCTACGTGGGCGTTCTCGCGCAGATGATCAACATTGACATGGATAAAATCCTCGCCGCGTTGACCTTCCACTTCAAGGGCAAACAAAGACCCATTGACATGAACTTCGGCGCGGTCAAAGCAGGCGCGGAATGGGCAAAAGAAAACCTCGAAAAGAAGGACCCGTTCCACGTCGAACCCATGAACCTGACGGACGGAATGATCATGGCCGATGGCAACACCGCCGCCGCGCTCGGTTCCATTTTTGGCGGCGTCCAATTTGCGGCATGGTATCCCATCACACCGGCAACATCCCTGGCGGAATCATTGAACGACTACCTGCCGCAACTGCGAAAGCGCGAAGACGGCAAACACACCTATGCCGTGGTGCAGGCGGAGGATGAACTCGCCGCATTGGGCATGTCTGTGGGAGCGGGATGGGCGGGCTTGCGCGCAATGACCTCCACCTCCGGCCCCGGGCTTTCACTGATGACCGAGTTTGCGGGTCTCGCCTACTACACCGAATCGCCGGTGGTGATCTGGGATGTGCAACGCACCGGCCCAAGCACCGGTCTGCCCACACGCACATCGCAGGGCGACCTGTCATTCACCTATTTCATCGGCCACGGCGATTCGCATTCTGTCATCCTTTTGCCGGGCGATGTGTTCGAATGCTTTGAATTCGGCTGGCGCGCCTTCGACGTTGCCGAGCGAATCCAGACCCCTGTGTTCGTCTTGAGCGACCTCGACATGGGCATGAATCAATGGATGAGCAAGCCTTTTGAATATCCCAACACGCCGATGGATCGCGGCAAAATCCTGCTGGAAAAGGATATCGAAGAACTCAAAGGCAATTGGGGACGTTACTTCGACAAGGACGGCGATGGCATCGGCTACCGCACTTTCCCCGGAAACAAGCATCCATTGAGTTCTTACTTCACGCGAGGCACCGGGCATGATGAGTACGCCAAATACTCCGAGGAAGCCGACGTTTACCTGAAGAATATGGATCGCCTGAAGAGAAAGAACGAAACCGCGAAGAAGTATGTCCCTGCCCCCGTTCTGCGGACGATGAAAGGTGCGACAGCCGGCATCCTAGCCTACGGCTCCACCGAAGCGGCCATCCTCGAAGCGCAGTACCAGCTCGATAAAGACCACGGCATCAAAACGGACTTCCTGCGTGTGCGCGCCGTACCCTTCACAAAGGAAGTGGACGAATTCATCGCAACACACGACCAGATTTTTGTGGTTGAAATGAACCGCGACGGCCAGATGAGTCAAATCCTGTTGACCGAGTATCCGCAATACGGAAACAGGTTCAAACCAGTGGCGTTTGGCGACGGGATGCCCGCCTCTGCAAAATGGGTGCGGGAGGGAATCCTGGCGAAGTATAAGGCAGTGATCAGTGAACAGAAAACAATAAAAAAGGCTTCGGGGAAGAAAACTGCGTCGAAGGCCAGAGCAGTTTCACGGTCAAAGAAAGAAGCGAAGCCGGTTAAGAAGTCCGCTGCCAAACCGAAGTCATCGGCAAAAAAGTCGAAGCGAAAATAGAAAAAGAAAAGGAGTAATTACCCATGACTGAAACACTCCCCATGGCGGGCGCGACTACGAATGTGAACCTCGCCGGCTTGTCCAAAAATGAATATCGCGGCAACCCGAGTACGCTGTGCCAGGGATGCGGACACAACTCGATCTCGAACCAGATCATCGCCGCGCTGTATGAAATGAACATCGTGCCGGAAGATGTGGTGAAGTTCAGCGGCATCGGATGTTCGTCGAAATCGCCGACGTATTTTCTCAACCGTTCGTTCGGCTTCAACAGCCTGCATGGACGTATGCCGTCCATTGCGACGGGCGCGCTGTTTGGAGATTATCGTTTGAAAGGCATCGGCGTTTCCGGCGACGGCGACTCGGCCAGCATCGGCATGGGACAGTTCAAACACGTGATGCGCCGCAACGTGAACATGCTGTACATCGTGGAAAACAACGGCGTGTATGGACTCACCAAAGGCCAGTTTTCTGCGACAGCCGAAAAGGGATTGAGCCTGAAGAAGCAGGGTGAAAACCCCTACATGCCGGTGGACATCTGCATGGAAGCGCTCGTTTCCAACGCGACGTTTGTTGCGCGTTCGTTTGCGGGCAACCCCAAACAGGTGAAGGAATTGCTGAAGGCCGCGCTTGCGCACAACGGCATCGCGGTGCTGGACATCATCAGCCCGTGCGTGACGTTCAACAACCAGGAGAATGCGTATCACTCCTATGCCTGGGGCAAGGATCACGAAGAGCCCCTGCATGAAATTTCGTACATCGCGCCGCGCAACGAGATCATCCTCGAGCGCGAAATGGAAGATGGCGAAGTGCGCGAGGTCACCATGCACGACGGTTCGACCGTCATCCTGAAGAATCTCGAAAAGGGATACGATCCCACCAATCGTTTCGAGGCGCTACGAATCATGGAGGAGGCGGAACGCAACAACTGGCTGATCACCGGTCTAATGTATTTGGATACGACCAAGCCGAATCTCACTTCCATGTACAACCTTGTGGATACGCCCCTCAACCGTCTCACCGAAGCGGAGTTGAGACCCGAACGTGCCATGATCGACAAGGTCAATGCGTTGATGTTCTAAATTCAAATTCACCCCCACCCTACCCTCCCCCAAATCCGATCCTTCGACTTCGCTCAGGACGGATTTGGGGGAGGGTTTGTAATGAAGAAAAATATGACAACCGAATCCGCAAACGAAAAACTTGATTTCAAACGCATCCTGCCTGTGCTGGTGATTGTGCTGGTGGATTTGATGGGGCTGTCCATCATCATTCCCCTGCTCCCGCTTTACGCGGCGCGGTTTGGCTCGTCGCCGCTGGTGATCGGAATTCTGCAGGCCACCTACCCGATGATGCAGTTCGTGGGCGCGCCGATTCTGGGACGCCTCTCAGACCGCTTCGGACGGAAACCGATTTTGATCGCGAGTCAGATCGGCACGTTGATCGGCTTCATCATGCTCGGTTTCGCAAACACACTCTGGCTGTTGTTCTTCTCGCGCATCATTGACGGACTCTCCGGCGCGAACATCTCCACCGCGCAGGCCGCCATCACCGACAGCACAAACGAAAAGACGCGCACACAGGGGCTGGGACTCGTCGGCGCGGCGTTTGGAGTCGGCTTTGTGCTGGGACCCATCATCGCCTTCATCGTGCTTGCCGCCAGCGGACAAAATTATCAGGCGGTTGCCTTCACCGCGGCGGTCTTCTCACTGACTTCGATCCTGCTCACGTTATTCTGGTTCAAGGAAACATACACGGAAGTGGATGATCCCGAAGCGTCGCGCAAACGCCGCCCGTTTTCGTTTGGCACACTGCGCGAAGGGCTTGCCCGTCCCGCCATCGGCTTTTTGCTCGTGCTGATGTTCTTTTATCAAATCGCATTCGGCGGGTATGAACAACTCTTTTCGCTGTTCACTCTCACCCGTCTCGGCATGGATGCGCGCGACACCTCGGGTTTGTTCGTGCTGGCGGGCATCTTCATCATCGTGGTGCAGGGCGGACTCATCGGCAGATGGTCAAAGCAAAAGGGAGATCGCTGGCTGGTGTTGATGGGCATCGGCACGCTCGCCATCGGCTTGATCGGAACCGCGCTCACTCCCGCCGTGCCAATTCCCTGGTATGAAAAAGCCAAAGTGCTCGAAAGCATGGCCGGGCAGGGTTCGTTCCGCGTTTCCATTCAAAGCATCAACATTCAACTTCCCGACGAAGCAGCCAAAGGCTGGCTTGGAATCGTCTGGCTTCTCATCGTCAGTTTCCCGGCGGCGCTGGGCGGCGGCGTTTTGCATCCCGCCGTGAACAGCCTCATCACAAAAGCCTCCGACAAAAACGAAGTGGGCGGCATGTTGGGCGTCTCGTCGGCGGCATATAGCGCGGCAAACGCCATCGCGCCGTTATTTTACGGGGCATTGTTTCAGTGGTTCGGCGGGCCTGTCCCATTTTTTGTGGGCGGCTTGATTCTCGCGATCATGTGGTTGTTTGCGCCGAAGGTCGTCAAGTAAATGCTCCCGCCGCCGTCCCCGGCGGCGGATCTCCCACAGGGATGCTTTGCGAAGAACGCCGCCTCGAACAGGGTGGAGCGAACGGTATAATTGGGGAAATGAAAAACCTGGATTCGGAAATCTCGCTGGAATATATCCGTTCATCGGGGCCGGGAGGGCAGAACGTGAACAAGGTCTCGACGGCGGTGCAGTTGCGATTCGACGTCGTCAACTCCCCCTCCCTCGCCTCCGACTTAAAGGGACGGCTGATCCGGCTTTCTGGAAAACGAGTCACCGCTGACGGAGTCCTCGTGATCGAAGCGAAAAAATATCGCACGCAGGAACAAAACCGCGAAGACGCCATCCAGCGATTCTACGAATTGATCCGCAAAGCGAGAGAGAAACCAAAAGTGCGCCACAAAACAAAACCGACGAAGACTTCCAAAGAGGAAAGGCTCAAAGCGAAGAAACGAGTCGGCGCAATCAAAAAAATCCGCCGCGAAAAAGCGGGGATATTCGATTAGCCAAGTGTCATTCTGAGCGGAGCGAAGAATCTTCGCTTATGAGACTTGAGACCCTTCGGTCGCGACGAACACGCTCCCTCAGGGTGACACAAACCGAGGCCACCATGACTCTTGAATGGCATTACTCCTCCGAAAACGTGGATTGGGAAGAACTCTCCAGCCTTTACCTGATCGCCCCGCTGGGACACAAAAAACCCGCCGACCTGCAAACCGCATTCTCGAACAGCATGTTCAAATGCTTTGTCTACGACTCCGGGAAGTTGATCGCGGCCGGGCGCGCGCTGGCCGATGGCGCGGACTGCTCCTACCTCTGCGACATTGCCGTCCACCCAAATTATCAGGGACTCGGCATCGGGAAGGAAATCGTCACCAAACTGGTCGAATTCTCCAAAGGCCACAAGAAGATCATCCTGTACGCGGCGGTCGGCAAGGAACCTTTTTACAAGAAACTCGGCTTCAAACGCATGTCAACGGCAATGGCGATTTTCGAGAATCAAGCGCAGGCGCTGGAACGAGGATTAGTGAATGAGACATAATCCCATTGCGATGGCAGGCTAAAATCATCTCAACTGTGATGAGGATAAAAAAGATGAACGGGACTTATTCATCGCCGACGTTGGTCTGGTGCTCGATACGGTGAAATTCCTTCCAAATACGAAGTGAGAATCCCAGCCTCGTTGAATCGGCCAAACGTTTCGACCCGCAAAAGGAGTGAAAGGATGAAACTGAAATCCGATACCAGGGGAAAGTCCGGCAAGGTGAAGACGGAACCAGGCAAGGCCATCACTCGCGAACCCGCGCGAGCCGGAAAAAAACGCTCCAATCCCCCTCTTTCCATGCAGCACACAAACATCCTCGACCGCATCAGCGACGGCTTCGTGGCCTTCGACGCGGGGATGAACTACACCTACGTCAATCAAAAGGGCGCGGAGATGCTGGGGCGCAAACCCGCAGATCTGGTCGGCAGGAATTACTGGGTGGAATATCCCGAAGCCAAAGGCACGCCCCTCGCAAACGCATACGTCAAGGCGCTGAAAACGCAGGAAACGCTGGTGATCGAAGATTATTACGCGCCCTGGGATCGCTGGTTCGAGAATCGCATTTATCCTTCCAAAGAGGGGCTGACCATTTTCTTTTCCGAAATCACTGAGAAAAAGAAAGCGGAGGAAGAGCTGCGCGCAAGCGAGCGCCGTTTGAGCAGCGTTATCGCAAACTCGCCAGACATAATATATATCCTGGATCTATCCACTGGCCAAGCGCCTTTGTTCAACCGTGAGAAGTTTTTTGGCTATTCGCGCGTTGAGATGGAAGCGCCGGGCTCCATCCTTGCGGCTGTACACCCCGACGATCTCCCGCGTGTTCGGGAAAACTGGAAACAGTCCATGACAGGGAAGGGGAGCCCCGTCGAATATCGCCTACGGATGAAGAGCGGCGAAATTGTCTGGATTAGCCAGCGCGTCACAATCCTCGGTCGAAACGAGCAAGGTGCGCCCGCGCAAATATTGGTCACCTTAAGCGACACCACCGAACGCAAACAGGCGGAGGATCAACTGCGGTTATCCGAACAGCGATTCTCTAATGCCTTTTACACCAGCCCCGCCGGCATGACCATCACCCGCATCGCCGACGGAAAATTCGTGGACGCCAACGAGTCGTTTTGCATCATGTTCGAATTCAGCCGCGACGAGGTGATCGGGCATACCTCCACCGAGTTGAATATGTGGACTCCCGAAGAACGCAAGAAACTGATTGCAGAGCAGGTCAGATCGGGAGGATTGCATAATTTCGAACTGCGGGCGCGGGCAAAATCGGGACGGATGGTGGACATTCTGTTTTCCTCGAGGCCCATGGAACTGGCGGGCGAACTGCATCACGTTACCACCATGATTGACGTCACCGCGCGTAGGCAGGCGGAGATGAAAATTGCGGAGCAGGCGCGCATGTTGAGCGAGATCCACGATGCCGTTCTCGCCACGGACGAAAACCGAATCGTCACCTACTGGAACCGCGCCGCCGAGGAAATGTACGGCTGGAGCGCGGAGGAAGCGGTCGGCAAGCCCGCAGGAGAAATGGCGCGCGGCGAATTTACAGACGCCCAACGCGCCGATGCGCTTAAGCAACTGGCTGAGACCGGGCGATTTAATGTCGAACTGCTCGCCTATCACCGAAACGGACGCTCATTTTGGGTGGAAGGAGATTCGATTTCCTTGCGCGACGCGGACGGAAAGACCACCGGCTATATGGCGATCAACCGCGACATCACCGAACGCAAACGCGCTGATGAAGAGATTCGCCGCCGCGCCGAGGAACTGGCCGCGCTCAACACCCTCGGCCTGCGCGTCGCCCAGTCGCTTTCACTGGAGGAGGTCGTTCGGTCCGCGTTGGACGAAGTGGCCGCGCCGCTCGAAACCAACGCGGCCATGATCTTCCTGCGCGAGGGCGAAAAATTGATCCTGAAAGGATTGCGCGTCCAGCCGCCCGGCCTGCAAGAAGCGGATATGCCAGTCCACGCGGTGGGCGAATGCCTGTGCGGGATCGCCGCCGGGCTGAAACAGGCCATCTTCTCCGGGGACATTCAAAAAGATGGCCGCTGCAATTGGGAGGAGTGCAAGAAGGCGGGATACGTTTCCTTCGCGGCCCTCCCCCTGCAAAGCGGGGAGGAAGTCCTCGGCGTGCTGGGGCTGGCCTCGAAGAGACAACGCGATTTCAGCACCCAGGCCGATTACTTGAAGACACTGGCCGCCTCCGTCGGTCTGGGCTTGCAGAACGCGCGCCTGTTTCGGGATGTGCAGGGACGCCTGGGCGAACTGACCGCGATCTACAGTCCTCCCAGCACCTGCAAAAATTGCTGGACCCGGAGGAACTCTCGCAGGAGATTATCGAATTGCTTGAGAAAATCCTCTCCTACGAATACGGCGCGGTGCTGCTCATCGAAGAACTCAGTGGATCGCTGATTCCCTTCGCAGTGACCGGGCGCGAACGCGGCGCGGAATTCGTGAAAAAAGACAGGGAGTACATCGCCTCGCACGCGCTGCGGGTGGGCAAGGGCATCACCGGCTGGGTGGTCGAACACGGCGAAACCGTCCGCCTGGGGGATGTGCGGCAGGACGAACGCTACTACGGCTTGCGCGAGGGCATCCGCTCCGAAATGTGCGCGCCGTTGCGCACCGGGGAAAAAGTGATCGGGGTAATCAACGTGGAGACGACACGCCCCGACGCCTACAGCGCAGACGACCAGCGCGTGCTGGAGACCGTCGCCGCGCAGATCAGCGTCGCCATCCAGAACGCGCGCCTTTTGGAGGAAACCCGCCTCAGCCGCGACCGGCTGGCGGAACTCTCCAAAAAACTGGTGAATGTTCACGAGACCGAATCGCGCGCCATCGGCCGCGAACTGCACGACCAGATCGGGCAGATGCTCACTGCGCTGAAATTGACCATCGAGATCGTTTCGCAACTGCCGCCCGAACCCGCCGCGAAAAAACTCGCGCAGGCGCAGGAATTGACAGACGAACTGATGAGCCGTGTCAGCCGCCTCTCGCTCGAACTGCGTCCGCCCATGCTCGACGACCTCGGCGTCATTCCCGCGCTCCTGTGGCACGTCAACCATTATCAGGAGCAAACCGGCATCGAAGTGGAATTCAAACACAGCAAAGTGGAAGGCAGGCGCTTCGATGCCCAGATTGAAACCACCGTTTATCGCCTGGTTCAGGAGTCCCTTACCAACGTGGCGCGTCATGCCCATGCAACGCGCACCAGGCTCGAGGTCCAGGCGGGAGGCGGAGAAATGGAGATAAAAATCGAAGACAACGGCGCAGGCTTCGATCCGCAAATCGCATTTGCCAAACATCGCGGCCTCAGCGCCATGCGCGAACGCGTCGGCTTGTTGAACGGAACCTTCCAGGTCGAATCGCAGATCGGCAAAGGCGCGCGCATGTTCATCACACTGCCGCTGAAGGAGGACACATGACCACCATCCTTCTTGCTGAAGATCATCAGGTCGTGCGTGAAGCCCTGCGCCTGCTCCTCGAAACGCAGCCCGATTTCAAAGTCATTGCCGAGACGGGCGACGGGCTGGAGGCGTTGCAGTTAACGGAGAAACACAGGCCCGATGTTTTGATCGCCGATGTGATGATGCCGCATCTTTCGGGACTGGAAGTTGCCCGGCGGACGAAGGGCATTTCCCCCGCGACGAAAGTGATCATGCTTTCGATGCACGATGCCGAGAGTTACGTGGTGGAGTCTTTGCAGGCGGGCGCGGCGGGCTACGTGTTGAAGAAGAGTTCCTCGCAGGAATTGATCTTCGCCATTCGGCAGGCGCTGGCAGGGAATCTCTACCTCAGCCCCTCGCTCAACGAACGCGCGATAGAGGCCTATATGGCGCGCGCAAGGGAATCACAGGTCGAAGACCTGCTCGACACGCTCACGCCGCGCGAGCGCGAAATCTTCCAACTCGCCGCGCAGGGATTGAGCAACCCGCAGATCGCGGAGGTACTTTCGCTCAGCGCGCGCACCGTCGAAATGCACCGCGGCAACCTCATGAAAAAACTGGGATTGAAATCGCAGACCGAACTGGTGAAGTATGCCGTGAAGAGAGGGATGGTCTAACCCCCTCCCCGGCCCTCCCCCAAAATCCGACGAACCCCGGTCGGATTTTGGGGGAGGGTGTCCGCGAAGTACCCGAAGGGTGAAGGACGGGTGGGGGCGGGAGGGGTAAATACAGGGCAATCCCGTCCCAAATACCGTACATTCCCGAATAGACCCTTGACACTGCCTCTGGTATCGTGAGAGTATATGAAACCTTTTACGAATATCAGAGGTCACCTTGAATAATCCCATCCGCATCCTGCTCGTGGACGACAGTCCTCATTTTATCGAGGCCGCGCGCGACTTCCTGCACTTGCAGGAATCGTTTCGCGTCATCGGTACCGCCACAGACAGCGAAAAGGCGGTCAAAGAATCCCGCCGTATCGAACCGGACGTTATCCTATTGGATATCAACCTGGCGGGCAAATCGGGGTTGAACCTGATACCCATTTTCAAACGGCACATGCCCCATACGAAGATCGTCGTTCTCACCATCATGCAGGACGAACCGTATCGAGCCGCCGCCATGCAGGCCGGCGCAGACGCCTTTGTGCGCAAGACCGAGATGAGCAGACTACTGATCCCGGTCATCCTTGAACTTATGAAGGTTTCAACGAACGGCCATGAACTTCAGGAGCATGTATGAGGCATGGCGCCAGAGACAGGAAATAAACCATGAAAGGCAAACCCCGCGCTCCCCGCGCAAAAACAAAACCAGGCTTCGGCGGCGGGAACGAACCCGACGGCCTGCTCTTCGATCATAACCCCCTGCCCATGTGGGTGTACGACCTGGAAACATATCGTTTCCTCAAGGTCAACCATGCGGCGGTACAGCATTACGGCTATTCCGAGGCCGAATTCAAGAAGATGACCATCAAGGATATTCGCCCGCAGGAGGATGTGAAACGCCTGCTGGCGGACCTCAGGCAGGAACGCCCCGACTTGCAGGATTCAGGCGTGTGGCGTCACCTGCTCAAAGATGGAAGCGTCATTGACGTCGAAATCCATTCACACACCCTCGTTTACAACGACCGCAATGCCGCGCTGGTGGTTGCGATGGATGTCACCCAGCGCAGGCGGGCGGATGAGGCATTGCGTCACAGCCGCGATCTTCTGCTGGCCTTGAGCCGCGCCGCACAGGCTGTTCAGCGGGCCGGCAGTGTGGAGGAAGTCTACCGGGCGATTGGAGAGCAGGCCGAAAGCCTGGGGTTCAATGCCACCGTGCTTACACTCGATGAAAGCGGCAAACGACTGGCCATAAATTACACCACCATCGCCCCCAACCTCATCCGTGCCGGTGAAAAACTGGCCGGGTTTTCGACAAAGGATTACCGCCTGCCGATTCCGGAGAATTCCACTTATGGCCGCATCTTTGCCGCAAACCGGGCGGAATTCGTCCAATGGACGGGCGACCTGGTCGCGAAGGCGCTTCCGAAAGCCCTGCGCCCGCTGGGCGGGCAACTGGCGCGCATCCTGAAAATTGACCAGGGCATCATCGCACCCCTGCGCGTGGAGCATGGAGCGCTGGGACTGCTTACCATTAGCGGTTCGGGATTGAGCAGGGAGGATGTGCCGGCCATAGAGGCATTTGCCGCCCAGGTTGCGATCAGCCTGCAAAACCTGCGCCTGGCGCAACAGGCACAGGAGGAACAAACCGCGCGCAATCAGGCGGAAGAGTCATTAAGCGAGAGCGAGGAACAATTCCGCATTCTGTTCGAGAACGCGCCCGTCGGCATCGGCGTGGCGGATATGAGGGGGAACCTGCTGGCTTTCAACGATGCGATGCTGGCTCCCGCAGGGTACACCCGCGCAGATATCACGCGCATCGGGAATGTAGCCGCGTTGTACTACGATCTGCATGAAAGAGATGAAACGCTGGCTCTTCTTCAACGCCAGGGATTTGTGAGCGGTCACGAGACACGTTTCAAGCGAAAGGACGGCACGCCCTATCACGCCCTGCTTTCATTAACGCGGACCACCTTCAACGGGGAACCCGCGTTACAGGCCATCGTTGAGGATATTACCGAACGCAAGCAGGCCGAGGAGTCCCTGAGGGAAGCCGAAGCAAAATACCAATCGCTGGTCGAGCAGATTCCCGCCATCACGTACATTGACACTGGCGATGGAAGCGGAACCAGTCTCTTCGTCAGCCCGCAGATCGAGGGACTCTTGAACGTATCGGTTGAGGAATGGATGCGGCGCGACATCTCCATTTGGGAGGAAATGCTCCACCCCGAAGACCGCGAACGCGTTGTCGCCGAATACCGCCGCTTTGCAAACTCCGATCAGCCTTACGATATCGAATATCGCACGATCGCCCGCGGCGGGCGGTTGATCTGGTTCCACGATCATGCCGCATTGCTTCGGGATGAACGCGGCAAACCGACCCTGATCCATGGCGTGATGCAGGATATCACCGAACGTAAATTGGCCGAACAGGCGCTCGAACAAAGCCAGGCGCAGTTGCAGGGCATCATTGATTCAGCCATGGACGCCATCCTCACCATTGACGAGGATCAGCGCATCCTGCTCTTCAACCCCGCCGCCGAGCGCATGTACAAATGTGCGGCAGGCGAAGCCGTCGGTCAGTTGTTGACCCGTTTCATCCCCGAATACGCCCGCGATTCTCACGGAGAGTCCGTGCGCGAATTTGGCCGCTCCGATACCTCCAAACGCTCCATGGAAAACCCCGCATTGGAACTGACCTGCCTGCGCGCAGACGGCGAGGTCTTTCCCAGCGAAGTTTCGATTTCACATTTAAACCTGGGCGGGCGGAAGTTATTTACCGCCATTGTGCGCGACATTACCGAACGCAAACAGGCTGAGGCCTCCCTGCGGTTGCAGGGTGCGGCGCTCGAAGCCACGGTCAACGGCATCGTCATCACGGACCGCGACGGCAGCATCCAGTGGGCCAACGCGGCCTACACCCGGCTGACCGGTTACTCGCTGGAAGAGGTCATCGGAAAAAACCCGCGCTTGCTCAGTTCGGGTTTGCAGGACAAGGCATTCTACAAGGACATGTGGGATACGATCCTTTCCGGACGGGCCTGGCATGGCGAACTGATCAACAAACGCAAGGACGGAAGCCTGTACGACGACGAAATGACCATCACGCCGCTGGCGGGCGAAAGCGGCGCGATTACTCACTTCATCGGCGTCAAACAAAATGTCACCGAACGCAAACGCGCCGAGGCGGCGATCCGCCAGAGCGAGGATCGGTACCGCGACCTGGTGGAACACATCCACGACCTGATCGGCACGCACGATCTCGAGGGCAATATCCTTTCCATCAACCCGGCCGCATCGAAACTGTTGGGCATCCCGCACGACGCGTTCCTGAAAATGAATTTGCGCGACCTCCTCGCTCCCGAAGTGCGCAGCCGATTCGATGGTTACCTGGCCGCTGTTCAAAGGGATGGGTATGCCAAAGGATTGATGTATGTGCAAACCGCCGGCGGGGAGAGGCGCATCTGGGAATACGACAACACCCTGCGAACCGACACGGGCGGCGCGCCCATCGTCCGCGCCCTGGCGCGTGACGTGACCGAACAGAGACAGGCCGAGGAGGCCCTGCGCGAAAGCGAACAACACTACCGCGATATCTTCAACGGCGTGCGGGACGCGATCTTTGTCGAAACGCTGGACGGCAGGATTTTGGCGGTCAACGACCGGGCCTGTGAAATGTACGGCTATTCACGCGAAGAATTTCTGCGCAAGACGGTCGCCGACCTGGTGCCGCAGGGACAACCGATCTTAATGGCGGAGGAAATCTCGCCTGCATCCATCGAGACAGTCAACCTGCGCGCCAACGGCGAACGCTTCCCCATCGAGATCAGCGGCAGGGTGCAAAATATCAACGGCAAAGACGCGCTTCTGATCATCGTGCGCGATATCACTGAACGCAAACAGGCGGAGTCGGAACTGCGGGAAAGCGAGAAACGATTCCGCAGTTTGTTCAACGGCGTTCCCGTCGGGCTGTACCGCACCACCCCGGGCGGCCAGATCACCGATGCCAACCCCGCGCTGGTGAAGATGCTGGGCTATTCCGACCTGGAGTCACTGTTTGCGGTGAACGTGGACAGTTTATATGCAAACCCCGGCGACCAGGAAAATTGGGAAAGCCTCGTAACCGAATCCAGCGATATCGTGCAGGATTTCGAAACGCAATTGCTCCGTCGGGATGGTTCGGTTCTATGGGTGGTGGACAATACGCGGGTCATACGCGGCCCGGACGGGCAGATCCTTTATTACGAGGGCAGTATCATGGATATCACCGAGCGCAAACGGGCGGAGGAAAAAATCAACCTCCAGCTCAAACGACTCTCGGCCCTGAAAGACATTGACCACGCCATCGCCTCCAGCCTGAACCTGAAATTCAACCTGAATACACTGGTTGATCACGTCCTCGCGGAATTGAATGTGGACGCTTCCGCCATCCTTACCATGGATACAAACCTGAATATGCTTGAATTCGCGGCAGGCAGGGGATTTCGCGGAAGGGGCATCGCGCAACCCAGGCTTATGATGGGAGAGGATTACGCCGGTACAGCCGTGCTGGAACGCCGCGTCATCCACATCCCAGACCTGACCCGCGCCGAACGTCCCTTTATAAAAGCGCGCCTCACCGAAAATGAGGGCTTTGTCTCCTATTGGGCTGTCCCGCTGATCGCCAAGGGAAAGGTGAAAGGGGTGCTGGAGGTTTTCCATCGTTCCCGCCTCATACCCGATGCGGAGTGGCGGGAATACCTGGAGACCCTGGCAGGCCAGGCCGCCATCGCCATAGACAACATGGAGCTTTTCGAAAATCTGGAACACCGCAACTTTGAACTCGTCTCAGCCTACGACGCCACCATTGAGGGCTGGTCGCACGCGCTGGATCTGCGCGATAGGGAGACCGAGGGCCACACCCGGCGCGTCGCCGAGATGACCCTGAAACTGGCCGCCGCCATGGGCATGAGCGACGCCGAGATCATTCACATCCGCCGCGGCGCGCTCCTGCACGACATCGGCAAAATGGGCGTGCCGGATCACATCCTGT
>JBBIUO010000017.1:0-21014 GCA_037440205.1 Chloroflexota bacterium | reverse complement strand
CTTTGAGCAGGCCATAGGCATCCGAGATCACCGGGCCATGCCGCGTGGAGCGGACGGTGATGGTCTGCGATTCGCCGTCTGACGATTTGATGGTTTCCTCGCGCGTGTCGAAGTCAACCCATGCGCCGTTCACTTCGTATTGATTTGGATTTTCGGGATTGACTTTTTCGATGTACAGATCCATCACATCGGGGCCGACGTTGGTGAAGCCCCAGGCAATTTTGTCGTTGTGGCCGATGATGACTCCGGGCACGCCGGCAAACGAAAAGCCCGCCACCTCGAATGGACATTCCGCATTTTTCTCGACGCAATGCAAACCAACCTGAAACCAGATGGATGGCATTTGAATGCCGAGGTGCGGATCATTGGCGAGATAAGGCATGCCGGTGTCGGTCAGTTTGCCGGAAACTGCCCAGGAGTTGGATCCGATTCCATCGCCGAGCCGACCAAGCATCGGGTCCAGCAAAGAAGCGTTGTAGTTGACATTCCCAAGCGGCAGTTGGGCATAGTCCACCGATGGCGCAGCGGAAGCGGTTTGCAAAGTCGCCGCTGAATCGCCTTCCCCGATTTTGTTGACGATGATGGGATGGTCTTCGGGATAATCGGGATAAAGTTGTTTCACCTGTTCGGGTGTGAGAACCTTGAGCAGTTCGGCGCGATCAATTTCGTCGTTCATGTTGCCGCGCAAATCCCAGGCCATGGCTTTGCCCCATGTCAGGCTGTGGACGGGAGTCCACGCTTCGATTTCGTAATTTGGGCTGAGCAATCCCAAGACGGCGTATTCGAGGCTGAGGGCTGTGTCGTTGTGATCTTTGAGGTAGGCATTCACGCCGTCGGTGTATGCCTGCAAGATGGCTTTTGAATCGGGGCCGAGTTGTTCCCATTCGGCTTCGGCGGTTTGCCTCCAGCCGAGCGTGCGAAGGAATGCGTCGGTGTCCGCTTGTCCGCTTCCGAACATTTCAGAGAGCCGCCCCGAGCCGATGTGCCGCCACGCATCCATCTGCCAGAAACGTTCCTGCGCATGGACATATCCCTGCGCGAAAAATATGTCGTGCGACGTGGTTGCGTAAATGTGCGGAATGCCCATCTTGTCGCGATACACATCAACCTGCCCATCCAATCCATTCACCTGGATTTCTCCGTCAATCTGTGGAAAGGATTTTGGCGCAACCGTGTCCGGCAGATAGGATTTGAAATAGAACAACCCTCCTGCGCCGGCGATCAACGCGATGACGAGCGCGCCGATCAAAATCCGCCCGATGATTCTTCCTGCTTTTTTCATTGCTCCTCCGAGTTTGGCAAAATTTGTTGGATTATAGTCACCTGCCAATGGATTGCCTAGCATGAAAATTTGGGATGGTAGAATTCGCCGCATGAAATCTGAAATGACTCCGCGGCATGTGAACGAAAACGAATGGGTTTGGACGATCCTCGGGCTGGCGATTCTGTTTGGGATGTTCGTGCGCTTCATCCCTGGACCGTTGGCTGGGTTGCCCATCAATGACGGCGGGATGTTCGCCGTGATGATTCGCGACCTGAAAGCAAATCAATTTGCGCTCCCCGTTTTTACTTCCTACAACTTTGCGGATATTCCCTTTGCCTATCCTCCGCTGGGACTGTATCTCGGCGCATTGTTTGAAATGCTCGGCCTGTCCGAATTTCAGATGCTGATCTGGCTTCCAGCCTTTTTGACGATTGCAACGGTCCCGTTGTTTTATTTGCTGGCGTTGGAACTGCTGGGGAATCGTCCGCGCGCGGCGGCGGCAGTTGTGTTCTTTGCGCTTGCGCCGGGGAATTACGTCTGGTATTTGATGGGCGGTGGTTTGACCCGCGCTCTCGGCGCGGTGTTCTTCATCCTTTCGCTGTATTTTGTCCACCGCGCTTTCAGGGAAGGCTATTGGCGACTGGTGATGTTTGCTATGCTTTTCTGTTCGTTGACAGTTTTGAGTCATCCGCAGGCCGCCCTGCTCCTCGTGATCGGCTGCGCGATTTTTTTGCTGTTCGATCTGTCGCGCGCATCGGCTTTGCGTGCAATCCTCATTGCGGCTGGGACTTTAATGCTCACTTCTCCCTGGTGGGGAATTATCATTTCACGGCATGGAATGGACGTGTTCCTTTCGGCGGGCCAATCCGGTGACTTGAAGGCTTCGCTTTCGGCGCTATTCGGTAGTCTCTTCTTCCGTCAGACGATCATTCCGTTTTCCACGGTCTTTTGGTTGCTGGGCTTGATGTGGGCGATTTACAAACGCAGGTTTGATCTTTTGCTTTGGGGTCTCCTGCCCTTTTTCATCGACCAGCGAAGCGCGCCGATTACCCCGGCATTTCTGTATCCCATGCTGGCGGCGTATGGATTCATGGACATCTTACCCGCATCTATCAACTGGCTCCGCACCCGCAAGTGGAAGGTTGAAACGGACGAATCACTTTTCAATCAGCGATGGCTGTCCATGAGTTTACTGGGGATTGTTTTTTATTTGCTCATCGAATGCTTTGTCCATGCTTATGTGATTCGCAACATCACCCTGCCGTATCCCGCCCAGCACATGATGATCTGGGCGAAAGAGAATACACCCTTGGACCGCCGCTTCCTCATCCTCACCGGGCGCAGGGATGTGATGACCGATCCCGTTCAGGAATGGTTCCCTGCGCTGGCGGAGCGCCATTCAACCACGACACTGCAGGGGTCCGAGTGGACCTTGCGCGGTGAGTTCAACACCCGCTGGGATCAATTGGCCGCGCTTCAATCCTGCCACGAGATGGATTGCTTCGATTCGTGGGTGGAAGCCATGGGTTTGGAATTCGACTATGTCGTCGTGGACGAATCCAAAATCCCTGTTGAAATGTTTTTATCGGAAGGTTATTCTGTGATTTTCGATAATGGGCGGTATGTGATTCTCGAGTAGGGGCAACCCGCCCAAAAGGCACTCGTAGTGGCGACTTTAGTCGCTTTTTGCCAAAACGACTACACCTGCCCTGGCGGGCGGCGCGAAGGAAGTCGTTACTACGCTTTCGTGATCTACTGAGAATGCAAGACTCTCGGACGAATCATGAAGGGCCGCCTTTGTATCAAGGCGACCCTTCACGGTCAAAACGAAGTAACAGACAGTTACTTGATCGTCCCCAGCAGCCTCGGAAACCAATACCAGAGAATATCCGCAGTCGGCTTGCTGTGAATGGATGCGGATTTATCCTGAAGCGGCGCCGGCAGGTAATATCCGCGGCTGACAAAGCCCGAGATCCATGCGCGCGCGTTGACCGCGGCGAGAATCGCTTCGTAAATATCCGCCTGCGTTTGCAGGCTCAGGCTCGCTGAACTGATATCCGGATTGGGGCGGCTCAACGCCATCCACTCGAGGCATCCACCCTGTCCGTCCGGCACGCAGGCGCTGGCCGCGCCCGAAGCGGAGGGATAGGCGATGGCAAGAACGAACGGTTTGTTCAGCAACGAAACAAGCGAAGCGACTTCGTTATCCAGCAATCGCCCGGCTTCGTTGGCGTAGTCCAATTTTGTGGCGCTCGGATTCGATGAAAGTGGGGCAGACCAAAGGAAGTAGATGCCATCCACATCCTGAAGGAAATTCAACGGGGCCTCGAGCGTGGCTTTGACGTAAGGCAATGCCCAAAATATCTGACCCTTGAAATGAGTTCGCACTTCCGCGATGATGGATTTCCATTGCGCTTCCGCATCTGCCGGGACGTTGGACGGATTCCCGTCCGGTAGTTTTCCGCTGGGCAGGGCTGGGCCGATCCAATCGCCGCCGAGGATCAACGTCTGTGCGCCGGTTTGGGCGGCGAGGTCTGCGTAGTTGACCGCGAAGGTGCGGTAGCGCGCGAACCACGTCTGCCACCACTGCGCATCTCGCGGAGCGTTCTGCCAAAAGGCGGCGCTCGGAGATGTTGAGGGGAGAGTCGGTGTTGGGGTTGGAAAATTCGGCGTCGGGAAGATGGAAACGTTCAATCCCAAAGCGCGGGCTTGTGAAATCATGATCGCCGAATCAATCCACAGCGGGTCCTGACCGGGGATCGGTCCAAAACTTAGTGGAGTTGTTTTTGAAAAGGTCCAGGTGGGTGTGACGACGACGATATTTGCCCCCAGCGCCTGAATGTTGGCGAAGGCCTGCGGCGCATAAAACGACCAGTTGGGGCGGTAGGTGGATTGCAATTCTACGCCGGCGACGAATCCGCCCGCGCGGGGAGTGATCGTCGAACCCACGAGCGTGATGGGTTCGGGATTTTCGTACCACTTCCATGCGTTCACCGTATCTTGAATGTCCTGTCCCAACAGGCTGGTGGAAGCCTGCCGCCCGGCAGGCACTGCGCCGACGGTTTGAACATCGTCTGCGCTTCCGCATTGTCCGTTGCGGCAATAGCGATACGAAAAAGAACCAAGCACATTGAGCGGGCTGTACAGTTTGTATGTCCAGCGATTGTTGCCAAGCGGCCACATGGGAAGGGGTTCCATCCAGCCGAAGGTGTTGAACTGAATGTAAACGATGTCGCCGGGCGGCGTGACGGATGGAACGGTCACCTCGAACAAAATGGGCGAGTCGCCGGCCGACCATGTGGCGACCGTATCTTCGATTGCCACGCCCTGCGCCGGGACGACAAATTCGCGCAACACCCATTGACCATCGTTCGTGTGTTCCGCGTTCCAGTATCCGTCGCCAAGCGTGTATTTGTATTGAATGTGAGTGCCGACAGGCAACGACATCGTGGTCGAGTAGCGCCCATCCGGTTGAAGGTTCATGATGGGCATTCGATCCGGGCTGGTGTTCACGCCGCCTTGAAGGTCTGCAAACGTATTCCCCAATTGCAAAATGTTTCCCGCAATTCGCACCGGCACGCCCGGCACGGTTGTGGATGGCACCGAAACCGTGAATGTGACACTCGCCAACTGCGTGGGTCTCACACGCAAAGAGACAACGGTTGCATTATTTTCCGCCACCGCCGCGCCCTGCTGAAACGGTTGATACAACCCATCGAGGCTGTACACGAGCATGTTCTGTGTGCCGGTGGGCAAACCGGCAAGTTGAAATCTTCCCGTAGAATCTGTGAACTGTTGGATGCCGCCCGCTGTCACAAGCAGGTCCGGCAGGGGCGAGCCGGTATCGGCATTGAACACCTGCCCTTCAATCGAACCCGTCGGGCGCACAAAGGATTGATCGCCCCAATCCGAAACAATATCCTGCACTTCGCTCGGCCCCGCCGCATAATACATCCGGTAGCGGATCTCGGTCCCCAAACTTGTATCTTCCATCACCTGCGAAGCGCCGCGCCGGATGTAACGATATTTCACGACAGAGTTGTAGGGCAGTGCCAGTGTTCCGGTATAAGTGAGAGAATCTCGCGGGTTCAGCGGATATTGAGTGGCATTCAACGAAAGCCCGGTCACTTCATCCATCACGGCGATTGCGAGCGTCTCGTTTGCCTGCAACGGCGCGGGCAGAGTCACCACAAAGTTGGTCTGCGCCATGGCCTGCGGCGTGGGGCTTGGCGTGGATACCCCCGGCGCCTGCGTGGATGTGCCGCCAGAGCCAAATGGATTTTCAAGCAGTGAAAGGGTGCAAGCCTGCCCGGCAAGGGCAAGCACGATCACTGCGACGACGGTGCGGCGTGATAAAGTGGATTGCTTTTTCATTCTCTCTCCTGGATCGAAACCGACGCTTCATACGGCGCCCTGGCCTGCTTCTTCCTCACCGGCATTTTCCTCCCCTTCGAGATTTTTCCGCTTTCGCCCGGCGTAGGCGATGTAGCTGAGTCCGATGCTGATGAAGTATAGCAGGATCATGGGCGCCATGACCAATCCCTGATTGACCGGGTCAATGGTCGGCGTGACGGCGGCGGCTACGATGGAAATAATAACGATTGCAAGCCGCCACTGCTGGGCAAGGACCTGCGGTTTGATGAATCCCATTGCCGATAGAACATAAATGACCAGCGGAAATTCAAACGACAACCCGACCCAGAACATCAATCCCGTCACAAATGAAAAATAGGATTGCGGGCGCAGTTCGGTCTCGATCTTTATAAAGCTTTTAAGGAAGGGCAGGGCGGCGGGAAGCATGATGAAAAATGTGAACGCGGCTCCGCCAAGAAACAACACGGTTGCCATCGGGATGCCGGCCAGACCCATTTTGCGTTCGCGCGGACGAAGCCCCGGCGCGGCAAACCACCATAACTCGAACGCGATGTACGGTATCGCCAAAGCGACTCCCAGCATCAACGCCACGCGCATGAACACGCCGATGGTTTCAGTGACCTCGATTGCTTTGAGATTTTCCAGCCCGCCGACCGGCCTGGCTAAAAATTCAATCGCCTTGTTGGTGAAAAAAAAGGAGATGCTCACCGTGAGGACGAGCGCAAGCACTGCCCGCAGGATGTGCATTCGCAGGGCCTCCACTTGATCCCACAACATCTGGCGCGTATCGGGGCTGGTGACCAGGTCGGCGAAAACATCGGCGAGGGGGCGTTCCTCGGGTTCGGTGTTCAGGAATTTGTGAAATTGATATATCTTCCGAAAGGGGAAGGCGGCGACGTTGAAAACGAGGCGAAACGGGAATGAGACAATCCGCCAGAGCGCCTTGAAAAATTTTGGAAACCGCTGGTAGATTGCCCGGAATGGAAAACTGAGTACCCGCCACACACCGGAAAGGAATTTACGCATCTTGTTGTGGGTCGCCTTCGTTTGCTTTTGTTTCGATACCGGGCGGCGCGATTCGGTTCGGGGAATCGGAGGGGATCGATTTCGAGGGGAGAGTCCTGCCTGGGGTGTTGGACCAGTTTCCAGCGGAGTCGGAAGCGGCGTTCAATTCCTTCCCGACCTGATTCAATTCGTCGTTCGCTTCGCGCATCAGGCGGTTGGGCAGGGTTCGCAGTTCGCGCGAGGTTTGTTGAAAGATTTTCCAGCCGTCGGAGGTGACGAGGTTGCGAAGCCATCTGCCGATGGTTTTGCCCGCTTTTTGCATGTCCTTCGGGCCGAGGATGATCAGCGCGATGATGACGATAAAGAGAAGTTCGGATGTGCCAATGCCAAGGATTTCCATTTTATGTTTCCAAATTCGATTCGTGCGCGATTCTGTTTTTGATGATCTGGTGAATCTCGTGTTCGTGTTCGGCGAGCGTGCCGAGCACGCCGTTGATGAAGCGCGGCGCGGAATCCGAGCCGTAGAGTTTTGCCAGTTCCACCGCTTCGTTGATGGCGACCTTGACCGGCGTTTCGCGGTAGACGGCGAATTCCCAAAAGGCCATTCGCAGGATGTTGCGATCAATGGCGGCGATCTGGTCGAGCGGCCATTCGGGCGCGTATTTTGCGATCAGTTGATCGAGGTCGTGCGTGAGGGGAAGCACGCCGAACACGATCTTCCGCGCGAACTCGGCAAGATCATTTGCAAGCGGCGCTTCTTCGAGGCGGCTCTTCAACACATCCCCCGGCAGGTGATGTTCCGCCATGTCGGTTTCATAAAGCACCTGCAGGGCAATGGAACGCGCCTTTGTCCGGGGTTTCATCTATTCGGCCTCGTGTTCCTCGTAATCAATATCTTCGATGTGGATGTTCACCTGCCCCACGTCCATGCCGACCATTTCCTGAATGGCTCGCGCAACATTTTGCTGGACGTTGCGGCTGACTTCGCGGATGTTGACATCCTCCATGAGGATGAGGTGCAGGTTGACGTAGACGGTGTTGTCTTCCGTTTCAATGCGGACCCCGTCGCCTGCTCCTCGTTTAAAGAGTCTATTGACTCCCCCGGAGATGGGCGCGAGTCTGCTTACGCCGGGCACGCTCAATGCCGACAGGCGCGCGATGGTGGTGAGGACATCCGGCGAGACGGTGGTTTTTCCTTGTGTGGTTGATTCTGTCATTTGTTATCTCCTGTCATTGCGAGGGCGTTCTCCCCGAAGCAATCTCAATTAATATGGGATTGCTTCGTCGGGAAGAGCGCCCTCCTCGCAATGACATGCAAGTGTTACATCATCGCCATGCCGCCATCCACGCCGAGCACTTGACCGGTGATATAGGCGGCCTCATCGGAGGCGAGAAATGCGGCGGCGTAGGCGATCTCTTCGGGTTTGCCTTTGCGCCCCAGCGGAACGAGTTTGAGCGCGGCTTCGAGGGTTTCAGGAGTCATGGCGTCGAGGATTTCGGTATCCACAAAGCCCGGCGCAATGGCATTGACGGTGATGTTGCGGGTTGCCACTTCACGGGCGAGGGCCTTGGTGAAGGCGATCTGTCCGCCTTTGGAGGCGGAGTAATTTGTCTGCCCGGGGTTGCCCATTTGCCCGGCCACCGAGGCCATGTTGATGATCCGTCCGACGCGCTTGCGCATCATGTGTTTGACGGCGGCCTTCGAGCAGTTGAAGGTGCTTTTCAGGTTCGTGTTGATGACCGCGTCCCAGTCGGCTTCGGGCATCATCATGATCAATTGATCGCGGGTGATGCCGGCGTTGTTGACGAGGATGCTCAAATCGCCGAAGGTTTCCACCGTAAATTTGACCAGCGCTTCGGCCTGCTTGAAATCGGATACGTCGGCCTGAAATGCGGCGGCCTTTCCGCCTTTGGCCTGGATTTGTTTTACCACGTCCTCGGCGGCTTCGGGGGACTTGTTGTAATTGACCACAACTGACGCGCCGCGCGACGCGAATTCCAATGCGATGGCTCTTCCGATTCCGCGCGAGCCGCCGGTGACGAGCGCTACTTTATTTTCCAGTGATAAGGTGGATGACATGAATTGACTCCTGTGTTGAAATTATACATCATGTGGAATACCCCACTGTCCCCTGTTTGGGCGCGGCCGGATTATGTAAATGACGTTACGCGGTAGGGGCAACCCGCTCATAAAATCAAGTGTCGCGTTGCGCAAAGGGAGGGTTGCCCAACACGCGAAGTAATCTCAATACAAGGGCGACCCTTCGAGGCTTATTGGAGAGCCCTGCATTCTGTGTGCGGGTCGCCCCTACGAGGTCGATCTTTGCCTTATTCCAAATGCCAGTCCCGCTCCGCCGCCCAGGGCAAGGATCGCCGCCGCGAGGAAAGCATCCTGCCAGAAGCGGATGGGAAACAGGCGGATGAGCGTGTCGGAATAATAGAACAGCCACGAGTCCCCTTCAAAGAACAGCGAATGGAAAAAGACGAAGAATCCCCAGAACACATCAGGGTTGATGGTAATGCCGACGCCCACAACGGCTCCGAGCGCAACCGCGAGGCCGATCATCCACAAGCCGCCGCGGCGCAGACCGTTGATGTAGTTGGGAATCCACTTTCCGCGCCAGGCGATGATGGCGAGGAGAATCAAAATGGCGAGTGAGCCATACCAAACGCGCAACGCACTGACGACGACATTTTTCACATCCGCCATGTGCTTGAGTTCGCGCTCATTGTAAAGCGGACTGCCATCTTCAAATTTCAAATCGCCGAGGTAGGAAACGTCCGCGCTGTTGACGAGGTAGGTCACGGCGAAAGGCGCCCAATGCAAACGCTCTGCCTGCGTCATGCCGTATTCGTCGGCGGGGAAGTAGGGCATCCGATATTCGATGTTGTAATAAAGCGGCGTGAGAAGAATCCGCAAGGCTGTGCCGATGAGGGCGAGTGGGGTGAGGAGAGAAACAAGATAGGAAAGAATAGATGTAAGGTTTGGTTTCATAAATTCCATTTGTAATATGTCATTGCGAGGGTCGAGTAGAGCGAGTGTTCGTCTCGCTCGTACCGAGACCCGAAGCAATCTCCTCATCGAGTTGAAGGTTGCTTCGTCGGGGAGAGCGCCCTCGCCGTTTGAGGCTCGTCGCAACGACATAGAATAGTTACTGCAAGAACTCCAAACCGCCCTGCAGGACAAAACTCACGACCATATCGTTGACGATCCACTCGATGGGGGCGAGGTCGTCGGTGAAGACAGTGGTGGTCTGGTAGCCATCTTTGAAATTGGCGAATGTGGAGGCCATGGTGTTGACGAGCAAAGGCTCAACAGTCGGGTCTGCAGCCAGCGCAACCAAATTGGAGGCAAAGTTTTCTTTTGTCGTCGGTTGTTTGGTGGCGAAGATCATCGTGTTGAGCGTGCCGGGGATGTCCATGATGTGGATGGAGGCGAATTGAGTTGCCATGGTCGTGGCGAGTCCGTCAATGAGGCGGCGATCTCCGGGGACGGAACCAACGTTGATGGTCAGCACCCCGCCCTCGGTCAAGTGCGAAGCGGCGATCTCGAAGAATTCGCGCGTCGTCATGTGCGGAGGGATGTAGGGCGGGCGATAAGCATCCACGGCGATGATGTCGTATTTATATTCACTGCGTTCGAGGTTCAGGCGTCCGTCGCCGATGTGAACGGTTAGGTTCGGCAGGTTCAATCCGAAATATTTTTTTCCAACTTCGACAATCTTCTCATCGAGTTCAAAGCCGTCAATGGGAATGTCACCATACACGGCGGCAGCCTGACGCGCGGCGGTTCCAGCGGCGAGGCCGACGATCGCCATACGTTTGATGTCCTGCGGTTTGCGGTTTGCATAAAAATACGGGCCGACCAAAAACTGCTCCCACGGGCCGCCGTATTGCAAGGTATCGGGATGATAAATCGAATGCACGCCCTGCCCGTCGTTCAGCCGCAGAAGCGTGAAGCCGTTGATCTCCTGCACTTGAATGTAGTTGTAAGCAGACTCGGTTTCGTACACCTGCCCCTTGTTGTTCTTCAGCGCCTGCCCCGCAGAAAGAACGGCGATGACTGCAAGCGCGATGGGCATCCAAATCAATTTGAGCATTTCATTTCTGCTGGCGAATCTTCCAAGCCCTGCCAGCGCAACGAAAAGCAAAAACAACCCGAAGACCAAAAATGTTTTTGTCGTGCCAATCGTCGGAATGGTGACAAGCGTGGGCAGAAACGTTCCGATGAATGAGCCAAGCGTCGAGATCGCGTAAATCTGCCCTGAGATTTGCCCGGCCTTCGATGTATCGTCCACTGAAAGACGAATCGCAAACGGCGAGATCGTGCCAAGCAATGTGATGGGAACGCTGAACAGAATCAACACGGCGACGAATGACCCTGCCATGATGCCGACGTTCAACACGTCAAATGCGGTCGCGGCGGACCTGAGAACTGGTCCAGCGACATAGGGAACGAGGCCAATTGTGAATGCCCCCCATGCAAGGATGCGATACATCGCGCCTGCTGTCGGGTTTGCGTCTGCCCATTTGCCGCCGAGGAAATATCCCAGCGTGAGGTAGATGAGGATCAACCCGATGATGCTCGCCCAAACCAGATTGCTCGTGCCAAAGACATTGCCGATGAGACGTCCCGCGGCAAGTTCGGCGGCGAGCGTGGTCATGCCGGAGACGAAGACTGTGAAGAGGAGGTATTTTTTCATTGATGTTCCACGAAATAGGATGGGGTGGATTATAACAGGGGGAAAGGACGAACGCTTCGCGTGAAGGATGAAAGATGAAGGATGAATGCTTCGCGTGAAAAAATCCCCCGCCAGTGGATTTACTGTGCGGGGGATTTGAAACCGATCAATTTTCAGCGATGAGTGATTTCGGCGATGATTTCATCGGCGGTATATTGGAAGGGAGTAACTTTGAAGTGATTGAGCGCGTTCATAAACTCTGCACGTGACAACCCCGCGATTTCTGCGCCCTTGCTTTGTGAAACCACGCCCGTTTCATACCACTTGACTGCCGCGGCAACCCGCATCTCGCGTACAAAGCCTTCAGGGTCTGTACGTAAGGCGGAAAATATTTCACGCGGTAACTCTATGGATATTTGTACCATTGTCATATCTGCCTCCGCTTTCATTATAATGCAGGGAGTGTTGGGTAATTCAGCCTACTCAAAAAGCGATTCCATTTCCAGGCGTTGACTGATCTCCTGCATCTGTTCCTCTGTCGGGCAAGATTGGAAGCGATGCGCGGAATCGAGGATGCGCGGCAGTAGATTGATGTCGCCTGCGGTGTTGAGAAACGCCTGCGGGTGGCCGAAGACCCAATGTGTGGCGAGATCGATATCTGCCTGTTCTTCCAGCGGACGATACCAGGTGGTGCGGTTTTGCTTCACATCCTTCCACGGGGAGCGGGTGATGCCTTTGATGGTCTGCATGGCAATGTTTCGCTCCTTGCAAACGGCGGCGACCTTGTTGAAGTTTTCCGCGTAGCGCGGATTTTGCATCATGACGTAGTTGTACGGCAGAAGCACGGCGTCGAAATCGAATCGCTCCAGCGAGCGCAGGTGAAACTCAGGGACGGGCACGCCGTGACCGGTCACGCCGATGAAGCGGGCAAGTCCTTCGTCGCGCGCCTGTGTCACGGCTTCGATGACGCCTCCTTCGCCGAAGGCAGTGACCCAATCCGCTTCCTCGTGCAAGGCATGGAGTTGGATCATGTCCACCTGGGGAACATGCAGAAGGTCGAGCGAGCGGCGGATTTGGTCATAGGCGGCCTGCCGTGTGCGTTGATCCGTTTTCGTGGCGAGGAAGAAGGGTCTGCCGTTGCGCCGAATCCAATCTCCCAGTAATTGCTCGGACTTTCCGTAACTCGCCGCTGTATCCACATGGTTGACTCCGTTTTGCAGGATGAGTTCCATCGTGGCGTCCACATCCTTTTGCGGGGTGTCCCAAAACGCCGCCGCGCCAAAGATGGTGCGGGTGCTTTCGTGGCCTGTGCGGCCAAAGGGGAGGGTGGGGATTATGGGTGGCTCCGTGGTTCAAGGGTTATTTCTCCTTCGTTGTTGTTCGCAAAGTTTTGTAAGTTTGTCTGAAATTTTGTTTATCTCTTCCTTCGATAGTTTTTCTCCTTGCCAAATGTTTCCCAATTCATCATGTAGATGATTGTGTTGCCAAACCGCAACTGACGGGTTTTCTACCATTGGTGGGTTTTCTTGATTTGCCCAAACAACAGCCTGATTTACAAATACATTCAGATTATCGGCCTTTAAAAAATTTTTCAGTCGCAGAGCGTTATTGATTGCCTGCCGACTTGGATTTACTTTTGCGGCTTTCCATTGTTTCCCATGCTTGAATTCCCAATTATCACCAATGTTGCGGTATTCTCCACGCAAATTCTTAACTTCAAGCACCCAAATTCCAGGAGGGCCAACTAAGATAATGTCCAAATCTCCTTTGTTGGGTCCGGGTACGTTTATGTTTTGAAATAAGCGCCAATTTCCATCCAGGATTTGAACGATTGATTGGACAGTCTGCTCTTCGCCCTCCTGTCCGAAACGGTATTCCTCTATCTTTTTATCCAACCTTTTTGTTATTTGATCGGGAATAAAGGCTATTAACCAGTACGTCAGGATGAAGAGCCCTGCAACTACAACGAGAGCGATAATACCCGATGGAGTAGATATTATTTCGGAAAAAGACTTTCCGCTTGGATTTGGTCTCATGCCATTGGTAAACGACCATATAGCCAAAGCAATTCCAGCTGACATCATGATGCCAAAAACCATGCCTTGCAACAGTGTCAAAATTGTTTCTTGTTTTTCGGCATAACTTCTTCCGCCAGATTCTGTGTAAATAAATCCCGCGTTGGGCGTAGGCTCTTTTATCTTTTGTTCGAGCCGTGCTAGTAGGAGAACCATTGCCGCCTGACGAACTTTCTCTTCCCACGCATTCTCCACTGCGTACCCGAGGTCTTTCAAGTTTAGTTGCTTGGTATCGACCAGTCCGCCCATTGCTTGTCCTTTAAACGGCGGGAGTGGCCATTGTGTTGCCCGCGCTTTTTCCATTGACATACTAACTTCGATTGGAGCGGCAAACCCTTTTGGCTTGACTTGCTCTTTGTCGTGCAAGGGCGCTTTCATAGTTTCGAGGATTACTTTTGCGGCCTCTTTTATTTGAGGGATATAGGCTTTTTCAGCCGCCCATTCGAGCCTTGATTGACTGAGGTAACCTTCGTCGAGTAGTTCTCCCATTGGCCTGGGGTAATTTTTAAACCATACGACTTTTCGCGCTTCTTCAAGATTCATGTTATCTCCTTAAAAAGGCATCAGTGGTTATCCCACATTCTCAAACTGCGTCACCACCGGCCGCAATCCCGGCCTGCCTTCCACGGCAATGACGTCAATCTGCCAGTGGTCAATTTCATGTTCGGCGGCGTAGTACTGGGCGGCGTTGAGCATGTGTTCGCGTTTCCGCGCGGTGATCTGCGCTTCGGGGAAGAAGTTTGCGCTGGAGGTAAGCGTTTTGACTTCGACGAAAACGGTTACATCGCCGTGTGCCGCGATGATGTCAATTTCACCGTACGGCGTGCGGACGTTTCTTGCAATGACCCGATACCCGTGTTCGGCCAGCCATTCGGCGGCAATGCCTTCGCCCCATGCGCCGATCTCTTTTTTGTATTTTGTCATTGCGTGATCCGCTCCAGCAATTTTCGCAATCGCACCGACCAACTGCTCTTGCGCGGCTCTGCATCCCGTATCAGTTTTTCATAATGTCCAAGCATGATCGCGGTGGTGCGCTCGATGGCGTAGGCGGAAGATGCCCTTCGCGCTGAGTCGCTCAATTGGGCGCGCAGGTTCGGGTCAAGGCAGAGGCGGGTGAGTTTGGCGGTGAAGGCGGGCAGGTCGTGAGTCGAGAGAAGCCCGGTCACCCCATCCACTACCGTATCCCCCACGCCGACGGAATGAATTCCCATCACGGGCAACCCCGCGCCCATGGCTTCGATCACCGAAAGCGGATGAACCTCTGTGACCGATGCGGTGACAAAGGCATCGCACGCGGCAAGATAGGCGGGAAGTTTATCGTACTCGACTCTGCCCATCATGCGGACTCGCCGGGTGAGTTCCATCTCGCCAATGAGGGCGCGGATCTCTTCTTCGTGTGGCTGGATACCGCTTCCGATTAACAGGAGTTGCGCGTTGGGGATTGCCTGCGCGACGCCCGCAAAAGATTTCAGCAGGAAGGGAATGTTCTTTTCCAGCGCGATGCGGCCTGCATATACCAAAAGGATGTCGTTTTCACGATAGCCGAGTTCGGCGCGGGAGAGGGGCGCGGCATTTTGAAAATTTTTCAAATCCACGCCGTTGGGTACCACCTCCACCTTGCTGGTCACGTTCAACTGCCGCAGTACTTTTTCCATGCCTGCCGAGGGAGCAATGACAAGGTCAACCGCTTCACAGAAGGAGGGCATGTACGCCTGCAAGATTCCCTGGCTCATTTCTTCGGGCATGATGGGCAGGTACGTTTGCGCGTACAGATCGTAGCGGGTGTGGTTGGTGTAAACGATGGGGATTTTCAACAGGCGGCAGTAACGCAGGGCGAGTCGTCCGCTCAAAAATGGATGATGCACATGCACCACGTCCATGGTTTGCAGGAGTTGTTTTGCCTCACGCGAATACCGCATGGAAAGATAGAAGCCGGTATCGGCAAGCGGAACGCCGCGGCTTCGGATGACGCGCGGCTCATCGTCCGGGTGTTCGAGATCGCCGAAGGTGAAGACGAAAACGTCGTGACCGGCCTGTTCGAGGTGGCGTTTGTTGACCTCGACGTAATTGGTGATGCCGCTGATGTACGGCTTGTAACTGTCTACCATCATCCCGATTCGCATGTGCCTATGCTAAGACAGGGAAAGGGGAATGTCAAGGAGGGGAAAAGGATGAGGGATGAAGGATGAACGCTTCGCGTGATAAAATCGCGGTTGAGGAATTATATGACCGCGAAGTTGATTTTGCGCGATAAAGTTTATGAAGTGAAAGCAGGCATGGCACTGTTGGATGCTTTGCGGAAGAGCGGCATCGTGCCAGAATCGGTCATTGCCACGCGCGATGGAGAGATGATTACCGACGATGAGATTTTGCGCGACGGCGATGAGATCAAGTTGATCGCGGTGATTTCTGGAGGATAATGTCGTTGCGAGGAGCCCAGCGACGAAGCAATCTCCAGTGAAAAGATGAGATTGCTTCGTCGGGAAGAGCGCCCTCCTCGCAACGACATGTGAAAATTATGAAGTGCCGCAAGTGTGACGCCAAAGCCTCGATCCACATGCGCCAGCACAAACTGGCCTTATGCAGGGACCATTATCTCGAATGGATTCCCGATCAGACCGAGCGCTTTATCAAAAAGTATGAAATGTTCACACGCGACGAGAAAATCCTCGTGGCGGTTTCGGGCGGCAAGGATTCGCTTTCGCTGTGGGATATTCTCACGCGGCTTGGCTATCAGGCCGATGGGCTGTATCTCGGTCTCGGCATCAATGGCGGAATTAACTATTCACACGAATCCCAGCGGCTGACGGAGAAATTCGCCGAAGAACGTAATCTCAAACTTCATGTGGTGGATATCGAAAAGGAATACGGTCAACCCATCCCTGTGCTGGCGGAGATCAGCCTTCGCGGTCACGGCAAACCCTGCGCCGTGTGCGGACTCGCCAAGCGCCACGAAATGAACCGCGTCGCCCGTGACCTTGGGTATGATGTGCTTGCGACAGGCCACAACCTCGACGACGAAGCGGCGGTGTTATTCGGCAATACCCTGCATTGGTCAAGCGAATATCTTTTGCGGCAGGGGCCTGTCCTGCCCGGCGCAGATGGGCTGGCGCGCAAGGTCAAGCCGTTGTGCCGCTTCTACGAACGTGAAATGACCGCCTATGCCATTGCGCGCGGCATCGAATACATCTATGAAGAATGTCCGTTCGCGGAAGGGTCGCAGTCCATTTTTTACAAGGAAACGCTGAATCAACTGGAGACCGCGCGTCCCGGCGCGAAACTTGTTTTTTATCTGAGTTTTCTGGAAGCGAAGAAAAGCGGGAATTTATTCATCGAGAAAAATGTGGAGAGCGCCAGGCTCCATTCATGCCCCAAATGCGGTCAGCCCACTTCGGCGCCGGGACTTTGCTCCTTTTGCCGGATGATCGAGAAGGCGGCGACGGAGGCATGATTCGATGCCTTGCTCCCTGCGCCGTCCCCGGCGAGGCTACCAACGCAAGGGCGCGGAGTCGCAAAGAAAAAAAAGCGTTATTTCCTGGCGTCCTTGCGGCTTTGCGTTAAAACTTGTGCGAGTTGTGCAAGGCGGTTGGATTTATCTCAACAACGTCACGATCAACCCGATCAAAAACAATCCCACTGCGGCGTAAGCCGCCACTTGCTCCTGCGGGAAGAGGGAAAAGGCGGGAATGTCGAAACTGGATCGGCCCGGGCTTACGTGCTCGGGCGTTTCCTTTTTGCCGAGCAATGCCTCGCGGAACTCGATCACATTTTTCGGGCGGTCATCGGGATGCAGGGACATGGCCCACAGGATGGCTTTTTCCACGCGGCTGCTGAGGTTGGGATTTATATCTCGAGGCAGAGTCAGGCTTCGGGTATTCAGGAAGCGTTTGCGCGCCTCCATCGGCGGTTCATTCGTCACGAGATGATACAACGTCGCGCCGAAGGAAAAGATATCGGCTCGAACATCCGTATGCGAATCGTCGCCGCCGTATTGTTCCAGCGGAGTGTAGAGCGCCGTGCCTTGTCCCTGAATGATGGTGATGGTCACTTCGTTGGGGGCCAGGATTTTCACCAGGCCAAAATCCACCAGTTTGATCAAGCCGCTTGGCGTGATCTTCAGGTTGCTGGGCTTGATGTCCCGGTGAATGATGGGAGGGTCCTGCTGATGAAGGTAATTCAAGGCGTCTGAGATTTGCACCGCCCAGCGCAGGACTTCGTTTTCGGAGAGAAAGGTTTTGTTGCGCCGCGCCTCCAACATGCGTTCGCGCAAATCCTTGCCCGGAACGTAATCCATCACAAGATAATCACGCGGCCCGTCGGAAAAAAAATCCGAAACCTTTGGCAGGTTCGGGTGATCGAGGCGCGCAAGAACAGAAGCCTCGCGAAAGAATTGTTCGCGCGCCTGTTCCATGAATTGGGGCGGGAGGGTGCGGTTATGCTCGACCTCTTTAAGCGCGCATAACCTTCCTTCCAGACGAAGATCGTCTGCAAGATAAATACTGCCGGTGCCGCCCTGTCCGATCTGTTCGCGGATCTTGTAGCGGTCGCGCAGAACCTCCCCATTCTTTAGCGATTGGGGCAAGTCTTCTCCTTATTGAAAAGCGCATTCAGACGTTCGCGGTCATGGAGTGATTTTTCGGCGTTGTTCACTCGAATATTTCAAGACCGTAAGAAAATCAAACGCAAGTATCCACAGAATGACACTTTTCTGCTATATTATAAACGTCTTTGTTGTTATGGAATACGGCGCAGGCATGACAATTTGAAATTTATCGGGACGTAAAAAAACATGCGCCAGAATTCATCCGCTTTGGGCAGTCATTGAGGTACTTATGGATCGTGAAGAGGAATATCCCATTCTTGTGGCACAGGAAGGCCCGTTGAAGGGACAGCGCTGGTCGTTGAGCCGCGCGTTGATGGTCGGGCGCGACCCGACCTGCGACATCAACGTATTGGACAGGCAGGTTTCGCGTTTTCATGCGCGGATCACACCCACAGCAGAAGGCATCACTGTTGAAGACCTCGGCAGCAAGAACGGTACAAATCACAACGGGGTCGAATTGACCGGGCCTGTCATTTTGCAGGACGGCGATTTGCTCGGCATTGCCATCGCCCAGCAATTTCTCTTCCTCACCTCCGATGCCACCATGCCGCTCGCGGAAGGCGGTGTTCGACCGGGGCGCCTGATGATGGATAACAAATCCCGCCGCGTGTGGGTGAATCAACAGCAGGTCACGCCGCCGCTCTCTGCCCAGCAATTCAAATTGTTATGGCTGTTGTATGAAAATCAGGGACAGGTCATCAGCCGCACCGACCTCGTCGCCGCCGTTTGGGGCGAGGAGCAGATGGCCGGCGTATCCGATCAGGCATTGGATGCGCTCATCCGCCGTCTGCGCGACCGCCTCGCGTCGCTCGATCCCACCCATCAATACATCGATTCCGTGCGCGGTCATGGCGTGCGGTTGGATAATCCCCCCACAGGTGGACAATAACCATGGACGTTCAATCGGAAAAACTTCTCGCTCACATCCTTTCCACGACCCGCATCGCTGCGCTCGCCACGATCCGCGATGAAGAACCGCGCGTCTCGATGGTGGCCTACGTGGCCGCTGTGGATTATTCGGCGTTCTACATTCACGTCAGCCGTCTTGCCCAGCACACGGTGGACATGCAAAAGAACAAACAGGTAAGCCTGCTCATCACTGAAAAGGATGATGGCCGCGCCGACCCGCAAACGCTTGCCCGCCTGTCCATTCGCGGCTCCGCCATCTTTATGGAAAACGGCGAGCCGGGCTATGCCCCCGTCAAGAAACTTTACATCGAAACCTTCCCGGAGTCCGAGCCTTTGTTCAACCTGGCGGATTTCGGTTTGTGGAAGATCAAGCCAAAGGGCGCGCGATACGTCGCTGGTTTTGCAAAGGCGTTCAACCTCACCCCCGAAACCCTTCAAAAAGTTTCCGAAAAATAAATCACTGATGTTACGTACCGCAAGATTTATCTTGCGTTGATATTGCGGTACGAAAAAACTCTGCAAGGCGAACAACTCATGGATCATTTGAAACTACTCGCTGTCTTCGCGCATCCCGATGACGAATCAATGGGAATGGGCGGCACGCTGGCAAAATACTCCGCCGAGGGAGTGGATACGCACCTTATCTGCGCTTCACGCGGACAGAGAGGCTGGTTCGGTCCCGAAGAGCAGGATCCAGGCCTCGAGCGACTCGGCCAACTCCGCGAAAAGGAATTGTCGAACGCCGTCAAAGAACTCGGCATGAAAAGCCTGCACTTCCTCGATTACGTGGACGGCGAAGTGGACACGGTGAATCACGCCGAAGCCGTCGGGAAGATCGTTTCTCACATTCGCCGAATCAGGCCGCAGGTCGTTGTGACCTTTCCTCCCGATGGAAATTACGGCCACCCCGATCACATCGCCGTTGGACAATTCACCTCCGCGGCCATCGTCTGCGCGGCGGATGCAAATTACGCCGACGTAGAAAACCTCCCATCCCATCGCGTTTCGAAGTTATATTACATGGTGGATGGCGAAAACTTCATCAACTTTGTTACGCCGTTCGTGGGCGATATCACCTTCCCGGTGGGCGACCAGATACGCGGCGAAGTGGCATGGAAGGAATGGATGATCACCACGCGCATCGAGATGTCTGCGTATTGCGGCATTGCATGGAAGGCCATTCAATGCCATCAAAGTCAACTGCCCAGCCTGGGGCCGCTGGCAGAAATGGCTCCCGAAGCCGGGCAGGCTGTCCTTGCCATGCAGGGAACGTTTTACCGTGCGTTTAGTCTGGTCAACGGCGGCAGGAAAGTTGAATCAGACCTGTTTGAAGGGTTGAGATAAACACGGTTGCACATCGTCCCGCAGGCCTGCGGGACGATGTGTTTATGGCGGTCTATTTCACGATCTTCCACGCGGCGGGCAATACCAGCGCGGCCGCCAGTAGTTTGATCGCATCCCCGATCAGAAATGGGACCAGCCCCAGGGCAACGGCCTTGCTGAAACTTCCGAGCACAATCGCCAGCCAGGTGACGCCGCACATGTAGATGATGACCGTGCCTGTCAAAAACGGAATGAACGAAGTGCGGGCGCTTCTTTCCAATCCCCGCTCCGCCAGCAGGCCGATGACATACGCCGCAACGATGAAACCAATCAAATATCCGCCCGTTGCGCCGACGACAACGCTGAATCCGTGCGCGCCGCCCGCAAAGAAGGGCAGTCCGAGAGCGCCCTCTGCGAGATACAATGCCAGTGACAATGCGCCGCGCTTCGATCCCAAAGCCGCGCCAATGAGCAGTACGCCAAAGGTCTGCCCTGTGATCGGCACAGGCGTGAATGGCAAAGGAATCTCGATTTGCGCGAGAGCCGCAACGAACAGCGAACCGATGACGATAAGAAGCAGGTCGCGCAACCAGGTCGCCGCGCGAGGGAAATAACGGGTGGAGAGGGTGGGTGCTAAAGTGGTCATGTAGTGGTTTTCCTTTTTTCTGGATTTTGCTACCGTACAAATCTCTCGTAAAAAACCCTAAAGGTCTTTTCTGTTAATCGGCGTTTTTGCGAAGGGAAAGGAGACCTTTAGGGTTTCCGTGTACGGTAGAGAA
>JBBIUO010000016.1:1830-21140 GCA_037440205.1 Chloroflexota bacterium | reverse complement strand
AGGAAAATGACAGCGAAATTATTTCATCGCGATTTTGACTGTCGTGGTTTTGTTTCTCTGGGCGTTCACGCGCGATGCCAACATTTACGCGATTGCTGTTTTGTTTGGATTGATCGTCGTGTCGTTCATCCTGTTCCATGCCACCCGGAAAAATAAAAACCTGTGGATCGTCGGCATTGCGGTTCTTGTCATCACGGTGGTTGGACTGCAAAGCGCGATGGAAAGCCGCCGCTGGAAGAAACCGTTGACAAACGTCTTTGCCGAATTCATTATGCCGTTTCCCGCCCGCGTGGATTTCATGAAGGGACTGGGGATGCCGGAGCAAATTTCCGCTTCGTACCCAAAATGGTTCCTCGAGAATGCTCCGCGAGCCTACGCGCGGTTTTTGATTGCCCATCCCGGTTACGCCTTCACCTCGTTTTCGTCCAACCTGGGAGGAATCTTCTCGGAGAATATCCAGCCGTATTTCTTTTCGGAAGAGACAACCGCACGGAAGATGTTGATTGCGATGAATGACGTTTTACATCCGAACACATACCTTGTCCTCATTCTGGATGGCTTGCTGATTGCCGGTTTGCTCGTCTCAGCATTTGGGAGAAAAAACCGAGATTTCACAGCATGGATTTGGGTATGCGTCTGGCTGTTTACCAGCGCGTCGGTCATGCTGGTCGTCAACTTTTTTGCGGATGCCATCGGCGTCACACGTCACACCATGCTGGCGGTTGAGTTGTTCCGCCTGATGTTGTGGTTGTTTTTGATTCTATTGTTTGAGCGGGCAAACCAAACGTAGGGGCGACCCGTCAATGCAATCACGAATTATCAGTAGATCACGAAAACCTCGCGTAGTTTGCGCTCTCTGGCGCAAATTAGGCGTTAGAGAACGCCAATTACGCGCTTTCGTGAAGTACTGATTATGTTGCGTAAGGAAGGGTCGCCCGTTGCGCCAATCATCCTTAATCCAGCGCGCGGAGAGTATGGTGTTTTTCGTCAACTTGCTGGGTGTAGGGCAAAACGATCGGGAATTTTTAACGCCAAGACGCAAGTCGCTAAGAAATTATTGCCTTTGCGCCTCCGCGACTTTGCGTTAAATGCCCGGAGAAATTTTACCGACACTTTTGCGCTATACCCCAACTTGCTTCCGCGGCTGGAGTTAAATCATTTCATGATACACTTGTTCTAACATGACCACCATCGTCTCCCTCGATATCGAAACCACCGGCCTCGACGAAGATCGCGAGGCCATTATTGAAATTGCCGCCGTCAAATTCAACGGGCGCCGCATCGAAAACGAATTCAACACCCTCGTCAATCCCGGCCGGCACATTCCCGATTTCATCACCGGGTTGACCGGCATTGACGACGCCATGGTGCGGCAGGCGCCGCGCCTGCGCGACGTTGCCCACGAACTCACGGCTTTTGTCGGCGATGCGCCCATTCTCGGGCACAATGTCAAATTCGATATCGGCTTTCTTCGCAAGGCGGGACTTTTCGAATATCAGCAAACCATTGACACCTACGAACTCGCATCCGTGCTGATGCCCACGGCCAGCCGCTACAACCTCGGCGCGCTGGGTCAGCAGTTGAATATTCCGTTGCCCGCCACCCACCGCGCATTGGACGATGCCCGCGTCGCGCAGGCCGCGTACGTGCGTCTGTTGGAGATGGCGCGTGAACTTCCATTGGATACGTTGAATGAGATCGTTCAACTCGGCGATTTCGTGGATTGGGATGCGGGATGGGTTTTCCAGCAGGCGTTACAGGCTCGCGCAAAGGAAGGGACAAAAGCCAAACGAGTCAGAACCGCTTCGTTTTCCGACTCGATGTTTGATTCGGCAAAACGAGAATCTCCTCCCCCTCAAAAAAATGAAGAGCCGATGCCGCTCGACCCGGAAGAGATCGCTTCAGTGCTTGAATACGGCGGGCCGTTCGCGCAGTATTTCGAATCCTACGAGCATCGTCCTGAGCAGGTGGAAATGCTCAAAGCGGTGACTCATGCCCTTTCCACCGGCAACCATCTCATGGTCGAGGCAGGAACCGGGGTTGGTAAATCGTTTGCCTATCTCGTTCCTGCAGCATATTTCGCACTCCAAAACAACACCCGCGTCGTCGTCTCCACCAACACCATCAACCTGCAAGACCAGTTGATCAAAAAGGATATTCCCAGTTTGCAATCGGCGCTCAACCTGGATGTGCGCGCCGCAGTGATGAAGGGACGCGGAAATTATCTTTGCCCGCGCAGGCTGGAATACATGCGCTCGCACGGCCCGAAGGACGCAAGTGAAATGCGCGTGCTTTCAAAAATTCTGGTGTGGATGCTCGACAATGCAAGCGGCGACCGCAACGAGATCAATCTCACCGGCCCAACCGAACGCGATGCCTGGGCGCGGCTTTCCGCCGAAGACGATGCCTGCACCACCGAAACCTGCATGGCTCGCATGGGCGGCTCGTGTCCGTTTCAACGCGCGAAGCAGGCCGCGCTCAATTCGCACATCCTCATCGTCAATCACGCGCTTCTGCTTTCGGATGTGGCATCGGGAAGCAGGGTTCTGCCCGAGTACGATTACGTCATCATTGATGAAGCGCATCACATGGAATCAGCGGTGACCGGGGCGCTCTCTTTCAAAATGACCCAGAACGATCTGGAACGCATGATGAAGGAATTGGGCGGCGCGTCGGCTGGAATCCTCGGCCGTGTGTTGACCGATCTTCATTCCTCGCTTCGCCCCTCCGACTTTGGCCTGCTCCAGCAAAAAGTGAAACACGCCACCGACCAGGCATTTCGCGTGGAGCAATTTGCAAAACAGTTTTTCACCACGCTCGGCGAGTTCATCGCCTTTCAACGCGAGGGACAACCGCAAAGCAATTATTCGTGGCAGTTGCGAATCACACATGCCACGCGCGCGTTCCCCGGCTGGGACGATGTGGAGATGGCATGGGGCCAAGTCGGCGAAACGTGGGTATTGCTCATCAAAACACTGGAAGAGTTGTACAAGGGTCTCAGCGACCTGCTTGCGGAAGGCTTTGAAGGCGTGGAAGATATCATGGGAAACCTGAGCAGTCTCACCCGTCGAATGACCGAGGCGGAGGCGGCGTCTTCCGGTCTGATGCACAAACCGTCGAATGAATTGATCTACTGGGTGGAGGTCAATCCGCGCGGGGAACGATTATCGTTGAACGCCGCGCCATTGCGGGTTGGGCCGCTGGTGCAAAAACATCTCTGGCATGAAAAAGCCAGCGTTATCATGGCCTCCGCCACGTTGACCGCGCACGGCGAATTTCAATACATCCGCAATACACTCTCCGCCGATGAAGTGGATACGGTTGCGCTCGGCTCGCCGTTCGATTACGAATCAAGCACGCTGTTGTACGTGGCAAACGACATTCCCGAACCAAACGCGCAGGGCTACCAGCAGATTCTGGATAAAACCCTCATCGCCACCGCCAAAGCCACCGGCGGACGAATGCTCGTGCTGTTCACGTCCTACGCCGCGTTGAAGAAAACGGCGCAAGCCATCACCGGGCCGCTGGGGCGCGAGGATATTTTTGTGTTTGAACAGGGTGAAGGCGCTTCGCCGAATGCTTTGCTTGAATCGTTCAAATCCACCGACCGCGCGGTTCTGCTCGGCACTCGTTCGTTTTGGGAAGGCGTGGATGTGCCCGGCGATTCGCTCTCAGTGGTCGTCATCACCAAACTCCCCTTCGACGTGCCAAGTGATCCCATCATCGCCGCCCGCTCCGAACTGTACGAAGATTCATTCAACGAATATTACCTGCCCGAATCCATTTTGAAATTCCGCCAGGGATTTGGCCGCCTCATCCGCACCGCATCAGATCGCGGCGTGGTGGCGATTTTGGATCGCCGCGTGCTGACCAAGCAATACGGCCGCCTGTTCCTCGAATCCCTGCCGCAATGCACGGCAAGACAGGGTGCGGCGGCTGGATTGGCGAAGATGGCGGGTCAGTGGTTGGGGATGTGATTCACTCCAACTCACCATACTCAAACAAAGCAAAAATCTCGCTCGCCAACCCCACACATTCCTTGCCGCGGTCAATGAAATACAACACGCGGTTTGACACGGGCGCGGCCGCCTTCCTTGCCTGTTTTGTCAACCGCCAGAGATTCTGCTCGAAACTCCACTTGTTCAAGCAGGGCATTTCGTACAAACGCTCTTCGCCAATTCTTTCCGCATACCAGCGCAGGTCATTGACAATCGAAAGTAACCGTTGGGCTTCCTCTTCGGAGGCTTGCTCGGCGGCAATCAAGTCACGATAAGCCGTTTCCAATTGCTCCAGCATGGCATCCACGCTTGGGCGCGGTTCCGGCTCGACGATATTTGTTATCCTGCCGAGGATTTCCTTTGCGCTCACCCACCCGTTGACCTTGCCCAGACTGTTCACGATCAGGTATTGCCCGTCCTTGATCTCGCCGACGACGTGAAATATGTCGCCCTGTCCCCATTTGACGAGGACCAGGTCACCGGCTTGAATTTCACCGGGATCGGAAATGGGCGACATGGTCAACGTCTGCCCGTGTTTTATCGCCTTGCGCATGGAAGCCAGATTGCCGCCGTCCGGCACGGTCCACGTGTAGGATTTGCCTTCCCTGAGCGCCTCAAGCAGTGGGTCTCTTTTGTGTTTGGACATTTTACTGATCACTGTTTACTGTTTACTGGCACTACACCCTCGGCCCCGCCTCAATCACCTCTTGCGGCGTGCCGACCTCGAACTTGCCGAAGTTCTGCTTGAAGCGCATCGCAAGGTCTTTGTACCTGCGGTCGTATTCCTTTTTATCGGGCCACGAAGAGGCGGGATTCAAAACCTCGTCCGGCACATCGGGGCATTGGGTCGGGACTTCAAATCCGAAGATCGGGTCTTTGGCAAACTTGACCTTGCTCAATTTGCCGGTAAGTGCGGCGTTCAACAACGCGCGCGTGTATCGAATGGAAATCCGCTTGCCCACGCCGTAGGGGCCACCCACCCAGCCGGTGTTGACCAGCCAGCAGGTCACGCCATAGCGCTCGATTTTATTCTTGAGAAGTTCGGCGTATTTATAGGGATGATGCACCATGAACGGGCCGCCGAAACAGGCGCTGAACGTGATCTCCGGTTCCTTGCCCAAGCCGACTTCTGTTCCTGCAATCTTGGAAGTGTACCCGCTGATGAATTGATACAACGCCTGATCCGGAGTCAACCGCGCAATGGGCGGCATGACTCCGCTCGCGTCACAGGTCAGCAAAATGACGTTCTTCGGATGTCCCGCCTTCTTTTCAGGCACAGCATTGTCAATGAATTCAAGCGGATACGAAGCGCGGGTGTTTTCCGTGATCGTGTCGTCGTCGAGATCGATCAAACGGGTGACGGGATCGAAGGGCACATTTTCGAGGATCGTGCCGAAGCGCTTCGTCGTGGCGTAAATCTCCGGTTCCGCAGAAGCAGACAACCCGATGACTTTTGCGTAGCATCCACCCTCGAAGTTGAACACGCCATTGTCGCTCCACCCATGCTCATCGTCCCCAATGAGGCGGTTGGATCCGCCGAAAGCGTGGTCTTGCCCGTCCCGCTCAATCCAAAAAATAAAGCCACGGCGTCGGGGTCATCGGGATTCACATTTGCGGAGCAGTGCATCGAGAGCACGCCATCGAGCGGAAGCAGGTAATTCAAAATCGTGAAGACGGATTTTTTGATCTCGCCCGCGTAGGCTGTGTTGCCGATGATGGCAAGTTTCTTTTCAAAAGACAGGCAAATAAAAGTTTCGCTGCTGGTGCTGTCCACCGCGGGCGCGCCCTTGAACGACGGCATGGCGACGATCGTAAACTCAGGCACAAAACGTTTGTATTCTTCGAGCGACCCCGGCAGGATGAACATGTTGCGCACGAAGTGACTGTGCCACGCAAGTTCGGTCACAATGCGAACGGGCAGACGATAGGATTCATCCGCGCCCGCGTAGACATCCTGCACAAAGACATCGCGTCCCTGCAAGAATCCCAGCATTCGATCAAACAGGACCTCGAACTTATCCGCCGCAAACGGACGGTTGTACACGCCCCACCAGATGTTGTTCTCCGAATCAGTGTGTCGCACGACGAATTTATCGTTGGCGCTTCGAGCGGTGTGCTTGCCCGTATTCGCCACGAATGGGCCGCCTGCCACCAAGGCGCCTTCGTTACGAAAGACCGCTTCCTCCACAAGCGCTTCGGTGGGAAGATTCCAATAAGCGAGACGCAAATTTCCAATTCCGTTATTCGACAAGTTGTAATCCGCCTTGCGTGTCTGCGCGGTGGTCTCGGCGGGGGTTTTGATGTTTAGTAAGTTATTCATGGTTTCCTTATAAAGGTAAACATGTATACAGGTACACAAGTACACATGTTTTCGTGTCTACGTGTCCACCTATCTACATCCAATCCCTCACCCTCTTCTTATCGCCAATATAGATTTCATTCGGCGAGGTCGTGTCGAGCGCCCATTTGATTCGGGCAATGCCCTCGGTGATGTCCTTCACACTGCCCGCAAACGAAATGCGGATGTGGCCTTCCATGCCAAATTCCTTGCCTGGCACGGTTACCACCAGCGCCTTCTCCAAAAGGAACTTCGACAGTTCGACCGAGTTATTGTTGAAAGCGCGAAGATCAAGCAAAGCATAGAATGTCCCTTTGGGTTCGATCAGACGTGCGCCGTTGAAGGTCCGCATCTCCTGCAAAACCACATCGCGGTTGTTTTGGATTTGCAAACGCAAGGCCTCCACCACCGACTGCAAGCCGTTCAACGCGCCTTCCGCCGCCGCCTGCGCGATGGGTGAAACGCATGAAGTCGTCTGCGCGAGGACGTTGGTCATCACCTTGACAAGATCGCGCGGCGCGACCACCCAGCCAATGCGGAAGCCGGTCATGCCATAAATCTTCGCCACGCCGTTGACCACGATGATGTGCGAGTTGTCCACTTCCCTTTTGGTGAACGAATAAGCAGGCCTGGCAATGTTTCGGTCGAAGACAAGTTTGTGGTAGATGTCGTCACAGATCATGAAGATGCCTTTGCGTTCGCACAACTCCACGATTTTTTCGATCAACTCAGGCGGGTACACCGCCCCCGACGGGTTATTCGGGCTATTCACCACAATCGCCCGCGTGGACGAAGTCACCGCACGTTCGATATCCTCGAAACGCGGGGTGAATGTTCCATCTTCAGGCGTGACCACGACGGGAATGCCGAGGCACATCTTGATCATTTCGGGATACGACACCCAATACGGCGCAATGATCACCACTTCATCCTGCGGATTCAAAATGGAATAAAAGATGTTGAACAGCGACTGTTTCGCGCCGTTGGTGACGATCACATTTTCGGGCGCAACGAGGCGGTTGTAATTCTCCTCCGTGTAGCGGATGACCGCCTTCTTCATCGAAGGAAGGCCATCGGGCGGGGTATATTTCACTTCGCCGCTGCTCAACTTCGCGCCAGAGGATAGAATCGCGGCAATCGGCGTTTTGTTTTTCGGTTCGCCAATTCCCAGATTGATCACTGCTTCGCCGCGTTCGCGCAATAAACGCGCTTCTTCATTCAAGGCAAAGGTCGGGGATTCAGCGATGTCAAGTGCAAGTTTGCTTAGTTTCATAAATCTCCTTTACACGTCATTGCGAAGAAGCCGCGAGCCTCAAACGGCGAGTGCGGCGACTGAAGCAATCTCATAATCATTTAGAGATTGCTTCGCTCACAAAGAACGTTCGCTCGCAATGACATGGTATTAAATAAAATCTGGTCAGATAAAATCCGACCAGATACAATGCCATACCCGCAGAAAGAAAGCGGCGCTGACAATTTGATTGTCAGGCAGGGCGTTCATGCCGTCATTATACTATGGGCATCTCGAACGAAAATCCCATTTTCCTTGTAACAAATGTAATGCAAACTTATTGACAGGTGAACGTTCCCGCCGCCACATCGTGCGCCTGGTTCCACAATGTATCGAACTCCTGCAAATACAAGGCCGCGATCTCGGCATTATCCAAAATCACCACATTTTCCTCGTTCGATTCATCCGCGTTCGACGAATAATTCAGCGAGCCTGTCACCACAATGCTGCCATCAATGATAATGATCTTGTCGTGCAAAAAACTGTCGTTGCCATCCTGCCGGGCAGGCACACCCGCGCACCAGAACGTCCGCAACTCGGAGCGTGTGCCGTTACTGCCAAACGTTTCGAATACGCCCTTCACGTCCACACCCGCCTTCGCGCGTTCGATCATCGCCTGCGCCAGCGGATAGTCGGTGAAACTAAAAGCCAGAAAACGGATGCTCGTCTGCGCATCGTTCACCAGTGCGATCAAATTGCTGATGGCATGATCTTCGGCGGAAAACAAAACCTGGATCGGCGTCCCATCCAAAATCGCCCACTGATTGCTCAACGTGGACGGCGCGCGCGGCCCAAACTGACCATTCCACATCTCTTGAAATTCCCGCTCAAAAATGAACGCCAACTCCGGCGAGCGCATGACAATGACATTGTTGTTTTGCTTGAAGATTCCGTTGACGGTGACATTCGTGGAGCCTGTCCACACGATCTGCTGATCGAAGATCCAAAATTTATTGTGCATCAACGCGGATCGCCCCGCATCATCCTTGACCTCGATGCCTGCTCCCGTTAAAAGGGCAAATTGTCCACGCCCGGGCTGGGTATCGTACCCAAGACCGTTTTCATCGTCCGTGACCCATTTCACGTCCACGCCGCGATTCTTCGCCGCGATCAATGCCTCGGCGACCGGCGTGAGATTGAACTCGAAAGACGCAATGTGAATGCTGGTCTGCGCGTTGTTGATGAACTGAATCAGTTTTTCCTCGATGGAGCCTGCAATAACATCGGGGTTGTTGATCGTGAGCGGGTCCGTGAAATAGACCTCCCACCATTCGGCTGTTGGAATTGATGTCGGCGTTTCGGTGACGGGGACGATGAATGCCGGTGTCTCTGTTGCTGGGGCAAGCGGCGTGTCAGTCACGGGGACGATGAATTCAGGCGTTTGACTCGCGTAAAAAGGAATTTGCGTGACAAACTGCGGAGTTGTCACCGGCAACGGCTCGCAGGAGGAGGCAAGGAAGGAAAAAAGAATGAATGGGAAAAAGATCTTTTTCATAAATTGAATGAGCGAGATAATATCTCGCTCTACGCCTAATCCAACGCGGCAAAATCCTGCGGGTTGCCAAGCGGAAGGATGGTTGCGCCGTCGGCAATGCGTTTGACGAGGCCGCCAAGCACGGCGCCGGTTCCCACTTCGACAAAGGTATTGATCCCTTTCGAGGCCATGTACTGAACAGATTCCGTCCAGCGCACGCGGGATTGCATCTGCGCCATGATGTCGGCGCGGGCGGAATCGGCATCCGTCAGCGGCGTGGCATGGACGTTGCCAATCACCGGGATATTCAACGCGGAGAAATTTGCGGAGGTAACGGCGGCATTCCATTCCTCCTGGATCGAAGCCATCAAGGATGAATGTGCGGCAATGGAAACCGCCAATGGCAACGCGCGTTTTGCGCCCGCGGTTTTTGCTCCGGCCATTGCGCGCTCCACGGCGGCTTTTGCTCCGGAGATGACAACCTGCCCGGGGCAATTGTCATTTGCGACCTGCACGGTTTCACCCTCCGCGCTGGCCTCGGCGCAGACTTTGTCGAGGGTGGGAATGTCGAGACCGAGGATGGCGGCCATGCCGCCGGGGGCGAGTTCGCCGGCGTGTTTCATCAATTCAGCGCGTTTGCGGACGAGGCGCAGGCCGTCTTCGAAGGTCAATGCTCCAGAGGCGGCGAGGGCAGATAACTCTCCCAGCGAATGACCAGCCAGCATGGCAGGACCAGTTTTCAGGTCGGGGTAAAGATGCGAGAAGGCGCGGAACGAAGCAAGCGAATGGACGAACAGGGCGGGCTGGGTGTTGAGCGTGTCGTTGAGTTCATCCGCCGCGCCTTCCATCATCATTTTAGTAAGGGAAAATCCAAGAATGGAATCGGCTTCGTCGAAGGTTTGTTTTGCGATTGGGTATTGCGCGGCGAGGTCTTTGCCCATGCCGATGGTTTGCGAGCCTTGGCCGGGAAAGATGAATGCGGTGGTTTGCAGGTTGAGTTTCATGTCGTCTCCGATAATGTAGTAACGACTTAAGTCGTTACTACAGATTTCCCATTAAAACACAAACGGGTCGTGATGGTCACGACCCGTTGAGATTTACTCGCTGGCTTTCTTTTCTTTTTTAACCTGAATGACTTCACGGCCGTTGTAGAAACCGCAGTTCGAGCAAACGGTGTGCGGCAGGCGCTTGGAGCCGCAGTTGGAGCAGGTGATGGTGTTGAGTACGGTCAGTGCGTCCTGCGAGCGGCGGCGGTCGCGGCGGCCTTTCGAGTGCTTGCGCTTGGGATGTGGGGTCATGAAACTTTCTCCTTTTACATACATCAGACGGGCGCATTGCGAAGCGGCCCGTCTGTTTGGTTACGAACGAAGCGGGCGGATTATAGCGGGAGGATGCGGATGCGTCAAGGAAAAATGTTTCAAAAAAAATCCCTCTTGAAAGAAAAAACTCGCGTATAATCACGCACTGGAGTAAAAATGCCCGCCATCTTTCCATTCACAGCCATCGTTGGACAGGAGCGCATGAAACGCGCCCTCATTCTCAATGCCGTTGATACCCGCATCGGCGGCGTGTTGATCCGCGGCGAACGCGGCACGGCCAAATCAACCGCCGCGCGGTCGCTGGCCGCCCTGCTTCCCCACGTAAAAATCGTGCAGGATTGCCGCTTCGGGTGTGACCCGGATAAACCCGCTACGTGGTGCACCGAATGCAAGGAACGCGCCGCCGCAAACAAAAAACTTCCCACCGCCGAGCGCACCACGCCCTTTATCAACCTTCCCGTTTCCGCCACCGAAGACCGCGTGGTCGGAACGCTTGACATCGAAAAAGCCATCCAGAAAGGCGAACGTCATTTCGAGCCAGGCGTCCTTGCAAGCGCAAATCGCGGACTTCTCTACATTGACGAAGTGAATCTGCTCGACGATCATGTGGTGGATATCCTGCTCGACTCAGCCGCCATGGGCGTGAACACGGTCGAACGCGAGGGCATTTCCTTCGCCCATCCAGCCCGCTTCATTCTCGTCGGGACGATGAATCCTGAAGAGGGAGACCTTCGCCCCCAGTTGCTGGATCGCTTCGCGCTATCCGTCGATATCATCGGCATCCGCGACGCGCGCGAGCGTGTGACCATCATGGAGCGCAACCTCTCCTACGAAAGAGACTCCGAAGCCTTCCGCAAGTTGTGGCTTGCGAAAGAAGACGAGCTGTCGCAAAAGATCGCGCGCGCCCGCGAACTCGTGGACCAGGTCACCCACACCAGCCGTGACCTGCTCTCCATTGCCGCCTTGACCGCATCCCTGAACGTGGACGGCCACCGCGCCGACCTCGTCATTCTCAAAGCCGCGCGCGCCGAAGCCGCCTTCGAAGGCCGCACCAAGATCAACGATCACGATATCGCCCTCGCCGCGGAACTGGCTCTGCCCCACCGCATCAAACGCACGCCCTTCCAGCAGGCCGAGTTGAACACTGAACAGTTGCAGGAACGAATCGAACAGCTGGCAGGTCAATCGGTCCCGAGCGAAGCGGAAGATGAATCCGAGAGTAAAAAAGAAGGCGAAGCAGAGGAAAAAAAAACTTAAAACTCGAAGATGAACAGCAGGAAGGTCCGCAACAGGGCAAGCCTGAACCCATGCCCCAGCAGGAAGTGTTTGCAAACACAAGCGCGAACTGGTGGGAGGGCGGACAAAAGGTAAAAACCGGCGAGACCTTCCAGCCGCGCAGACTCAACACCCCGCTCGATAAATTGACCCGCAAACAGGCAGGCCGGCGCTCGCTCACAAAAACGGAGCGAAAGCATGGTCGCTACATCAAGGCGCGTCCTGCCGGTGATAAACTTAACGACATCGCCTTCGATGCCACGTTCCGCGCCGCCGCGCCGTTTCAAAGGCAGCGCACAGAAGAACGCAAGAAGCTGGCTTTCTCCATCAAGAAAAGCGATTTGCAACGCAAGATCCGCGTCAAGCGCGTGGCAAATCTCGTGCTTTTCCTCGTGGACGCTTCGTGGTCAATGGCCGTGGCCGAGCGCATGAATGCCACGAAGGGCGCGATCCTTTCCCTGCTGACCGACGCCTACCAGCGCCGCGACCGCGTGGGCTTGATCGTCTTTCAAAAAGACCGCGCCACGCTGGTACTCTCCCCCACCAATTCTGTTCAACTTGCCCAACGCGCCTTGATGGATATCCCCGTCGGCGGGAAGACTCCGCTCTCGGCGGGACTGTTCATGGCGCACGATGTATTGACTCACGAAAAACATACCCACCCCGATGTGGAACCGCTTCTCATCGTACTGACAGATGGCGCTGGGAATGTTTCCCTCGGCACGTTGCCCCCGCAAGAGGAATCCCATAAATTTGCGGAACTCATCGCCAATGAAAAAATCCGCTCGGTGGTCATCAACATGGAACACGCCGCCTTCGACCAGGGTCTTGCACAACAACTGGCTGACAGCCTCAAAGCGCCATGCTACGCGCTGAGTGAATTGAAGGCCGAAAATTTGTATCACGCCGTGAAGGATGAGATGACGAAGCCGGGGAAGAAGTGAATTGGTGATTAGAGATTGGGGAATAGGAAAAAGTGAGAAGGAAAAAGGTTCGATGTCATTGCGAGCGCTCCGCGCGAAGCAATCTCCTATAACCTGGGGATTGCTTCGGCTACGCCTCGCAATGACATAAACAACTAGGAATCAAATCCCAATCCCATCATATCCAGCGCCTTCAACCACAGATTTCTCTTCCCATCGTTTCGATCTGCCTGATCGAGCGCCCAGCGGGTGAAGTTGATGATGGGTGAACGAAACGGTTCGGGCGGGAACGGGAAGGGCTTCGATTTCACCATTTGCAGTTCGGTGCGCTCGGTCTTTTTGCCTTCGAGTAAATCCAGCATCACCTGCGCGCCAAAGCGGGATGCGCCGACACCAAGACCGGTGTAGCCCATCGCATACGCGACCTTGCCGCGAAACGCCTGTCCCCAAAACGCGGTGTAGCGCGAGCAGGTATCAATCACGCCGCCCCAGGCATGGGTGAAGCGAAGCCCCGTCAACTGCGGAAATGTTTGGAAGAAGTGCTCCGCCAAACGGGCGAAGGAAGCGGGGTTATTTTCCAGATGCGGCGCAACGCCATTGTTCCAATAATAGATCGCGTCGTAGCCGCCCCACAAAATGCGTCCATCTTTTGTGATCTGATAATAATGGAATTGATTCGCGGAATCACTCAAGCCTTCGCGCCCATGCCAGCGGATCGAATCGCGCTGTGACTTTGACAGCGGCTCGGTCATCAGCACATAATCGTAGACCGGCACAACGTAAAATGAAAGGCGCTTCAACAGGGGAGGAAACGCATTCGTGGCGAGCGCAACCCGTTTTGCTTCGACCTGACCATAATGGGTTTTGACAACGATCGAGTCCCGCTTCTCTTCCAGACCCGTAGCCTGCGTGCCCTCAAACAAGCGGACTCCAAGTTCCAGACATGCTCTCCTTAATCCCCACGCCAGCCGCGCGGGATTCACCATCCCGTTTGCGCGAGTCAGCGACCCGCCGAGATACGTCGGTGAATTGACGATGGCGCGCACCTGTTCCTGATCGAACAGGATGAATTCCTCGCCATATTTCGCGGCCTCCTCCTGCTCCTCTTTGAAATCATCCAATTGATTCGGTGAGAGGGCAAGATTGAGTTCGCCGGAGCGGATGTAATCGCAATCAATATTGAACTGCCTGATGGTCTCTTCGATGCCGGCTAGGTTTTCCTGTCCCAGCCTGATGAGTTTGGAAAGTTCGTTCGGCCAGCGGTTCAATCCATTATGGAAGGAATGCGTGAGCGAGGCCGAGACAAACCCGCCATTCCTGCCGCTTGCGCCGATGCCTGTTTCTCCCGCTTCAATGAGAACGACATCTCGTGACGGATTTTCCTGCTTTGCAAGGAGCGCAGTCCACAGGCCGGTGTAACCTGCGCCGATGACAACGAGATCGGCAGTGATGTTTTCGGTCAACGCGGAGGCGGGTTCCGGGCGTGACGGGTCATCCAGCCAGAACGGGGTGTGCTTCACATCCGCGAGAGATTTCAACGTTTCGGGTCGCGGAGTGTTCGAGAAAATCATGGGGTCTCCAGTTTCGACCCCCTCCTGCCTCCCCCAAATCCGACATGAAGGCTTTTTATGAAATTGGATATATTTCGTTGTCGGATTTGGGGGAGGTGCCCGCAAGGGCGGTGGGGGTCAAGTTCATAGATTTTTTGTAGTGTAACGCTGGGAATGGGGGAAAGTCAAATATCAAATCGTCAGACCTGGTCGGTTTTCGAAAACCTGTCGGGTCTTTATAGTATTGCTCCGTGAAAACCATGCCGACCGCGAAGATTTCGCGCCGTACCGCAAACTTCAGTTTGCGCCCGCGCAAAGGGCAAACTGAAGTTTGCGGCACGATCAAACGGGTTTCTTTCTCGTCATCGCGGTGAACAGGCCGCCGAGAAAGATGGCGGCGAGGCCGATGGCGACGATGCTCATTGTGTTTTCCCTCTTTTGTTCGGGAGTCATTTCGGGCGTGGATTCGGGTGCAGCGGTTTTGGCAGGAGACATTGTCGGGGTGGGAAATGTTTGGGGCGACTGGGCAAGCGTCGGTGAGATGGAGGCGGGCGCGGGTTGTGTCGCGCTTTTCATGATCAGCAATTTCTGTCCCGTTCGCAGATTCGTGTCGGTCAATCCATTCAATTGCTGGATTTGTTTGATGGTGGTTCCGTAAGAAATGGCAAGGCTCCACAAGGTTTGACCGTATTTGACTTCGTGATAGACATTGCCATCGGGAAGCGCGGTGTTGAGAAAAACAGGCGCGACATTATCTGGAAGCATTCCATTTTCGGCGGCGAGGGTTGCCATGCTGGAGTAGGCCGCCTGGGTCATGGGGATGCCGGTGAGGTAGACGATGGCATCGTATTGCATCTGGCCGCTTGCGGTTTGAAGCGCGGTTTCGACGACGACAACGTAGACATCTTCGTCTGGCATTTTGGCGATGCCCACGCCGATGTCACTGCGATAGATGGAGAGCATGGTGTTGGTGTGTTCATCGTCGCCCAGCCATGCGGATATGGCCTCTTCGGCGTTGCTTGCAAAGATCCAATTTTCGGAGCGATAACCATCGAGCGAGATGTCACCCGAAAGCGGATACCCAAGCGAGAGAAGCCATTGACCCAGCGTAAGGCCGTTGGGCCGCCAGTGACCTTCTTTGCCGGCGGCGATTCCATCCGCTTCGGTTTGACCGACCTGCATCAAAATGGGATGCGCGCTCAACGGCGCGATGCCGTGCGACAGGCGAAGGTTATTGATTCCTTCGATGACATCGGCGGGCGTTGGTGGTCGGTTGAGGGAAGATGTTGGCGTCTCTTCGCTTTGCGCGGATGGATGTGCGAAGGCGTTGGATGTTGAAAGAAGGCCAAAGACAAAAAGGCCAATCGCGATCGTTGCGAGCAAGAGTGTTTTGTTTTTCATTTTGGTTGAATTTGGAGTAGTCGGCGTTCTCAAACGCCGACGGGCGCGCGCCCTTGTCATTAGAGAATGCCAACCACGCACGATTACGGCCTCCACGAAGGCGCGTACCAATCATAATCAGTGGAAAGGCCGGGGGCTTGCAAAATTTTCTGCTCCAGCGTGGCGAGGTTGATCAAAAACAAATGGCCGCCCGAAGCAGATGTGGTTTCTTCAACGAGCAAATATTTTCCGTTCGGCGAAAAGAGCAGGCGGCCAACGGTCACGCCTTTGTAGACCGAGGATAATATTTTTCCATCGCGCGTCGTCACGAAAACTTCGGCATCGCCGGGCGCGCCGCTCGATGACTTCCCATAATAGTTGAACGCGATCAACGTGCTATCCGGCGACCACACCATCGGGTAGATCGAGCCGCCGCTAAAACTGGCAAGCGTCATTGCATTTGCGCCGTCAGCCTCCATCACTTTGACCACGTGGTTTTGGGTATTGTAATCATATTCATCATACGCCAGCAAACTCGCATCGGGCGAGGCGATGAATTGCGCCTTCGTCAGCAAAGTCTCGAACATCGGGCGCGCAAATCCGTCACTGGCGCGGACGAGATAAACGCCGCCACTACTGCCCGGCAGCGCCGGGCGCATCAAAATATTTTCGGAGTACCAGCCGTCCATGATGTAAGGCCGCCCGCTCGCCGGCAGGTTTGCAGAAACGCTTTTCAACTCCGAGCCGTCGCGACGCACCACGTACACATCCTCGCCGCCGAGTCCATCCTGTGTGCGGAACGCGATCCACGCGCCATTGGGCGACCAGAATGGAGGATCAATGTATGGAAATTGTGCGAGCGAAGTCCATGCACCGGTGGACGGATCGAACAGCCATAATTTTGTCGGCGTGCCATTCGGCTGATCTGAGTAGGCAAATGCGGCAAACTTCCCATCGGGCGACCAACTCAACGCATTGATCGTAAAGTTGAAAGCAAACGGCGCATTCACAATTTGCATCGGCGGGCAATTGACCGAATCGAAAACACAGACGCCGGAGACTTGCGCCAATTGAATGGATTGACCGGCCTGATGCGGTTGCAGGAAGAAATACAACTCGCCCGCTTCTTCATTTGACCCGGGCGCTGATTCTGTTATAACCGGCATGGACCCCGCTTCAGTATTTTGCGAAACCGCAGGTGAAAGTCCATCTGGCAGTTTGAAAACCGAATCGTCGAATGCCAAATCGAAGGTAATGTGTTCAACAACGCGCTCCCCTTCCAACCGGCCTGCGCCGTCCTTGCTGAATTCCTGCAACTTCAGCAGGATGCCGGTCTTCGTATCCACCCACATTTTCAGCGAAGGCGCGGAGTTTGCAATGTAGGTCCATTCCGTGACGAGGGCTTCGCGCCCGGCAATGGATTCAATTGCAATCGCTTTGAACGTCCCTTTGCTTTGCGAAAAATCCGAGGCAAAGGCAAGGATGGATAGCGGCGTTCCAAGTTGTCCCCAAATCGGGTTGGGGTGCGACTCCCCTTCCACAAGCGGAGGGATGTATTGTCCCACGCGGGCGAAATCGGGATATGGAAATATCTGAAATTGATTCGAGGCCAGATTCGCGTCGTAAATCGTATTGCCGTCGCTGAACTTGAGTATCTTTTGAGCGGGGTCTGTGACGCCGGTCAACTCAACTTTGAATCTGTTTTTCAACGGATCGAGCCAGACCTGTTCATTGAAAATTTGCGTCGTTCCACTGGGCAAGTACCACGTGACAGAACCGTCCATTTGAAGGGTTGTCCATTTTGAGGCGCTTTCCCATAACGCACGTTGAATCTGCTCGGAGGTGGAATCAAGCCCAAGGTTTGCCGGAGCAGGCGTTCGGTCGAAGTAGGAAGCGGGGGTTGGCGTCGCATTCCCGGAACAGGCCGTGAGGATGAAGGTCAAAGTCAACAGGAAAAATCGTTTCATTCAATCTCCAATCAAAATTATCCCACGCTTTGACGAATGCCAAAAATAAAAGTTCCCGCAACCTTTCGGCAGCGGGAACTTTTGTTCCGAAGATATTACGGCGTGCCTGTGTTCGTTGCCGTGGGTGTCGCTGTGGCGGTCGGCGTTGCAGTCGAAGTTGAAGAAGCCTGGGATGTTGAAGAGGCGGTCGGTGTGGCTGTAAAAGTTGGGGTGGGCGTGGCAGATGGCGAGGATTGTCCTCCGGCCGAGGCATTGTAAATGATCGGCGAGACCCAAAGGGCGCGGTCGCCTGCCGCCGAGCCGGTGGATAACACGGTGAGGATGAACTTCAAATCCTGGCCGGCAAGCGGAGTGAGATCAATATCGGCGTTGTAGTACTGGCCTTCGTATCGCTCCACAAATGCCCAGAAGGTTTGAATGGAGGAACTGCCGGATACCGAATAATCGAGGCGGAAGACCACGTAACAGGAAGTTGCTCCGCTTTCGCAATTGACGGTGGCGCGGAATTTATCGCCGGTCTTCACTTTGTAGGAGGGGTAAATTCCCTGAATGTAACCGTTGTTGATGTTTTGCGGAAACGTGATCAGGCCGGAGCGGTTGTCAATCACGCCGTTTTCCAGTTTGGAGGGACTGGTGATCAACACAAATCCTTTTGCGTCGCCGTCTGTTCCAGGGCACGGCAATGCTCCTGCTCCGCTATACCAACTTGCTGCGCAAACATTGGAGACAAAGTCATAACTTGTGCCGGGAAGCGGAGTGGCCGGTGTCACGGGTGTGCCGGGCGTGACCGGTGTTGACGGTGTGGACGGAGTCACCGGTGTGCCGGCAACCTTGATCTCGACCCAGAACGATTTCGTGCCGGCGGAACCAATTCCAAACGGAACGCCGGTGTTGTTCTTGAGTTTCCAATATCCACGATAGGTGCCGGCGTTGGCGGGAGCGGTGAGATTGATGGTGATGTCCACAGTTTGGCCGGGAGCCACAGTGGTCGGGATGAGCGCGGAATCGGGGCCGCTCATTTTCTCGCCCGAGTCAAACATCAGGCTGTAATTCGTCCATGTGCAGGTGCCGACGTTCTTCAAACGCCATGTCTTCGCAAAGACGGCATTCGGCTGGAAGGTGGTGCCATCGGGAACGGTCACATCCTTGATGAACTGCGCGCGGTCACAGGCATTGGGACCGGGAGTGGGCGTCTTGGACGGTGTTGGCGAAGGCAGGGTGCCGGTCGGGGTGGGCGTGTTTGTTGCGGTCGTTCCGCCTGCGCGTGCAATGATGGGGTTGCCCCAAAGCGCCCGGTCACCGGTTGGCGAGCCGTAGGCCGAAATGACGAGGATGAATTTCACATCCTGCCCGGCCAGCGAACTCAGATCGAGGTTGGCGTTGTACGTCCAGCCTTCGTATTTTTCACGGAAGGTCCAGAACGTCTTCACAGGATTGGAACCGATCTGATAATCGAGTCGGTAAGCCACGTAACAGGTCGTCGCACCATATTCACAGCCGATGGTGGACTGGAAACGATCTCCGCTTTGCACTCGAAACACCGGGTAAATTGCCTGAATGTAGCCGTTGTTCACATTGTTCGGCGCAAACAGCAAACCAGCCTGCGAGGATTCGATTCCATTTTCGAATCGCGGTTTGTCCTTCAGGAGGGCGAATCCATTGGCGCTTCCATCGGTGCCGGGGAAACTCAAGGCGCCCGCGCCGCTGGACCAGGTTGCGGATGCGGCGTTCGCGGTAAAGTCATAGCCGGTGCCGGAAGAGGAAGTCACATTGATCTCGACCCAGAAGGATTTGT
>JBBIUO010000016.1:0-1785 GCA_037440205.1 Chloroflexota bacterium | reverse complement strand
TGAACTTGTAGTAACCAAAATAATGCCCGGCAGTGCTGGGCGCAACCATGTCAACGGTGATGTCCACTGTACTGCCGGGGTTCACAGTAACAGGCAGAGGGGACGAAGCGGGCGCGCCCATCCTCTCGCCGCTGTCGAAGATCAGCGAAACGTCGCCGCTGTTCCAGGTGCAACTGCCGATATTCTTCAATCGCCACGTTTTCTTGAAGGCCGTGCCCGGCGTAAAATTCGTGCCATCCGGGATGGTCACATCGGCGATGAATTGCGCCCAATAACAGGATGCCGCCTGCGCAGACTGCGTTGCCGAGGGAATCATGGAAAGCATCAACACAACGAATAGCAACGCAACGGCAAATTTGGATGTGGATTTCATTTCTTCCTCCATATAAGGCATAAGGCTGTAATGATGACGTGAAACCTGTTGAAATGTTCCTTTTGACTATACGCCGTCTCTAGTATAACTTTACTCATAAGAATGTTCAATACGTGAACAAAGCAATTTCATAACCCTTTTTTCCCACCGTTCAGGCCGCCCAGTACACTATAATCGCAACCATGGCGCGCACCATCCTTCACTTGGATCTCGATGCGTTCTACTGCTCGGTCGAGGAGATTCAAAATCCCTCGCTTCGCGGAAAACCCTTTGCCGTTGGGGGCAAGCCGAACGAGCGTGGCGTTGTATCGTCCTGTTCGTATGCGGCGCGCGCATTTGGCGTTCGCAGCGCCATGCCCATGTCCCGCGCGGTGCAGATTTGCCGGCAACTCATCATCATCCCCGGACGGCATAAATTGTACAGCGAATATTCCGAAAAGGTGATGGAAAAACTGCGGGCTTTGACTCCCTTCGTGGAACAGATTTCCATCGACGAAGCCTTTCTCGACATCTCAGACATTCCCGCCGCCCCCGCACGCTTCGCACTTGACCTGCAAACTGGTATCCGAACCGAACTGAATCTACCCTCGAGCATTGGTATTGCATCCAACAAACTCGTGGCGAAGATCGCAACCGAGGTCGGCAAAAAATCCAGCAAAAACAAAAACGAACCTCCCTTCGGCTTGACCATCGTCCCCGCGGGTGAAGAAGCCAAATTCCTTGCTCCCCTCCCTGCAGACATGCTCTGGGGCGTGGGGCCGAAAACCTCCGCGCGATTAAATGAACTTGGCATCCACACCATCGGTGATATTGCACGCTGGCCTGAAAAAGAACTCGTCAATTTATTCGGCGAAAACGGACGCGACTTGTGGCGTCACGCGCAGGGAATTGACAACCGTCCCATCGTCACCGAATACGAAACCAAATCGGTGAGTCAGGAAATCACCTTCAACGTGGATGTCCGCGACGACAAGACTCTCGAAAAGACATTGCGTGAACAATCCAAAGAAGTGGCGCGGCAATTAAGAAAAAGCGATCTTGCGGGAAAAACAGTGAAGATCAAAATCCGCTGGCCTGATTTCACTACATTGACGAGACAAGTAACCTTACCCACCTCCACCGACAACGAGGATGAAATTTTCCGCAACGCTCTCAAACTGATGAAAACCGTCAGAAAGCCGAATCAAGCCGTTCGGTTGATCGGAGTCGGCGTCAGCGGAATCAGCGCTCCGGTGCGTCAACTCAGTCTGTGGGACGCGGGGAACGAAAAGTCCCGCAAGTTGCAGGAAGTGGTGGACGCGCTGCAAGAGAAGTACGGGAGGGACGTGATTCGCAAGGGGGAGTAATTGGTAATTGATTCTCGTATTGCGTGTTCCGTGTTTACCTGTTCCCTTGTGTACCTGCATCCCTGT
>JBBIUO010000015.1:18446-21412 GCA_037440205.1 Chloroflexota bacterium | reverse complement strand
TCGACGGACAGCCTTACTTTCCCGATTTTGCCTCATTTTCTGCTGAGTAGTTACCGAAAAAGGAAAAATGACAGGTATCCCTGATTTCTCCACCTACACCGCTGCGCCGACGTATCTCACCGCGATCCTTGCAGGACTGCTCTCTTTCCTTTCAAAAAACAACGTCTCACCATTTCCCCGGGGATTGCTTCCCCAGAAGAACACCCTCACAACACTTGCACCGCACTGCGTTCCCTGGCACCGCCCGCCAGGGCAGGTGTGGTGCAGTGCAGGTGTAACAGATCTAGAAGGAGATTAGAGGTATGGCAACTATAAAACGAAAGGCCAAATCAGAAGAAACAGAGTTAGAGGAGTTAAAGGTTGGAAGTACGGCAACCACGAAGCGCAAATCGAAACAGGCAGCGGCAAAGCCCGAAGAACCACAAGACATCGAGCAGAGAGACCAGCCAGCTCTCATCATTCACATTCAATCGTGGGCGACTCCCATTATTGGATTGGCAATGCTGATCATCGGTTTACTGGTCGGTTATTACGTGCGCCCATTAACACTGGCGCAGGCATCCACCACATCGAATGCTTCTCTCACCACACCAGCCGCCGTCACTCCGCCCGCGGCGATACCGACAACGGATCCATCTGCTGCACAGCAGGGCCTGATGGAGTCTTTGATTCCCAAAGTGCGCCATTTTAGGGGTGAACCGAACGCACCAGTTACCATCATTGAGTTTGGCGATTTCCAATGTCCGTTCTGCGGGCGGTTCTTTGCCCAGACAGAACCCCAGCTTGATGAGCAATATATCCAGAGCGGAAAAGTCCGTTTTGCATATTTTAATTTTGCATTCCTGGGAGATGAATCAACGTGGGCCGCCGAGGCCGCCGAATGCGCGGCGGATCAGGATAAATTCTGGGAATACCACGACAAGCTCTACAGCAGTCAATCTGGTGAAAACCAGGGCGCGTTCAACAAGGATAATCTGAAGAAGTTTGCCGAGGAACTGGGACTCGATACACCGGCTTTCAATGATTGCCTGGATTCTGGAACGTACACGTCGTTGGTACAGGATGATACCCAACTCTCAAGTTCGCTTGGAGTGCGGAGCACGCCGACCTTCCTGGTCAATGGGCAGGCAGTCGTCGGCGCGCAGCCCTATGAGATATTCCAACAGACAATCGATTCATTCCTGAAATAATGCCTGGGATTGGAGAATGTTGATATGACGGAATCAAACATCCCGTCCCGAAAGAGGCGATGGGAAATCATCATGTTGGTAAGCCTCACCGCAGGCATCCTGTGGACGATTGCCTCGCGTGTCCCATCCGCAGTCGGCGCGCCGCTATCTTCTTCGCCAAGTCCGCGCGAAGGATTTTTGTCCCCGGATTTCACGCTCGATACGCTGGATGGAAGCAAGGTGACGCTCTCTGATTTGCGCGGAAGCATCGTGGTAGTTAATTTTTGGGCAACGTGGTGCCCGCCCTGCCGCGCTGAAACGCCCGCGTTGGAAAAATCTTTTGAGCAATACAGAGACGCAGGCGTGGTCGTACTTGGTGTGAATCTGACGGACCAGGATTCGGTGAGTGAAGTGAATTCCTTCGTCCGGGAATTTAAGTTGACCTATCCCATCCTGCTGGATCGTGACGGGAGTGTCGGTACCTTCTATCAGGTCAGGGGTCTGCCAACGACGTTCTTTATTAACCGTGAGGGGATCATCCGCACGGTGGTGGTCGGCGGCCCGATGAGTGAGACGTTCATCCGCTCGAAGATCGAGGCGCTTTTGAAGGAGGGTGAATAGATGTTTCCCTATCTCCGATTGGGACCTTTTCTTCTGCAAATGCCTCTGCTGGCTTTGCTGGTTGGGTTGTGGGGCGGCCTGTCGCTGGTAGAGCGCGGATGTTCCAGGCTAAGGCTAAACCCATCTATTGTTGGAAATATCATTTCCTACAGTTTGGCGGCTGGCATCATCGGCGCGCGTTTGGGCTATGCGCTGGAGTTCCCCTCGCTGTACTTGTCCAATCCCCTCAGCCTGCTGGCGCTGACTCTCACGACGCTTTCACCCTTCATGGGATTTGTTGTTGGTTTGATCACGATTGTGATTTTCATGCAACGCAAGAAACTTCCCTTCCGCCCGACGCTTGACGCCATTGCGCCGGGGCTGGCGCTGTTCATGGTGTTCGCAGGGTTCGCCCATATCCTGAGCGGTGACGCATACGGCGCTCCTACGAGCGTCCCCTGGGCAATTCGGTTGTGGAATGAATACCGCCATCCATCGCAATTCTATGAGGCTTTCATGGCGCTGATGGTTTTTCTGGTTATTCTCGAACGATTTCCGAAGCCAGAGGGCGCGGGATTGAATTTCCTGCTGATGGTTGCCCTTTCCTCCGCTTCCAGGGTCTTTCTCGAATCTTTTCGCGGCGACAGTGTGTTCTGGCTCGGCGGTTTTCGCGAGGCCCAGGTAATCGCTCTCGTCGTCCTGACGATCAGTTTTTACTGGATGAGGAAGTGGGTGACTCCCGATCCCGCAGCCAGTACAAAGGCGGAGGTGTGATCCATGCCAACTGGGAAACGAATTCGGCTTGATTGGATTCTTTACATCCTGATGGCCCTGGGGCTGATCGCGTTGCTGATCTGGTCAACGATGGGCGAGATCGCGCGCAATCCGTCGCGCGAAGCGGTCGCGGATTTGGGGCCATACGGGCTGGTCACGGTTCAACTGAAAACAGATCCCTACCCTGCCAGGCCAACGGGAACCGTAGGGTTGAGTTTTATGCTGATGGACTCGCGCCGCGTCACCGTGGAGCCAGATTCTTTTTCCTTCGAGTATGGCCGCGAAGGAAGCGACCAGCCCGTTGGTTCGGGAGCCATCGAGCCGATGTCGGATGGCAGTGGGATGCTCATGGCCGGCGCGCAATTTCCATCGGTTGGGAGGTGGTGGCTGCGCGTCAACCTTGCCAAAGGCGGGGAGGTTATT
>JBBIUO010000015.1:0-18416 GCA_037440205.1 Chloroflexota bacterium | reverse complement strand
TGCGCGTCAACACAGATCACTGTTTCTTGGAATGGTCCATGGCCTGGCAGGGAGTGCGGCGTTGATGCTCCTGGTGCTCAGCACGATAGAGTCGCCCTTTGAAGGAGTCATATACATCCTCGTCTTTGGAATCGGTTCCATACTTGGGATGATGGTAATCAGCATATTGATCGGTCTGCCGTTTGCGCTGTCGTCAGGGCGGTTTGCATCTCTTAACCACACGATCAGATTCATGGCAGGTGCGCTGAGCGTGGCACTGGGAGTTTTCGTAATGGTCGACGTCGGTTTGATTCAGGGTTTACTCCGTGGAACTTAATAGATATTCGCGGCATTCATAAAATCTCTCAGGGCTGCACAATTTTTCAGGCTCCGGTCACAACCGGAGCCTGATGTTTTGGATAAGCAAAAATGCCTATCCAAAAATGCGATAAACAGCGCTTAGGTTTTCTGATTCAGAGTCATACAATAGCCAAAGTTCGAACTGGAAGGATATTTCATGTTTAAGCGATTTGCCGGCCACTTCGATGACATGGCGCTTGCCACCCTGATCTGGATGTGTACGCTTCCACTGATAGGCTTGTTGGTCTTTCCCTTCTTCGGGCTTAAGATCAGCCTGATCGTTGCCGCGGCATTGCTGATCTCCATCCTGGTCGTTTGCTGGGGCATCTGCTCCTGGAAAATATTCAAATCGTGAGGTTCAAAATTACATATGTTCACCATCTCCATTGATCCAGTCATCTTCAATATCGGCCACTTTGCAGTGCGCTGGTACGGCATCATTCTCATGATTGCCATGGGAATCGGCATCTGGCTGACAGCGCGCGAGGCGGAACGCAAAGGTTTCAAAAAGGACGACATTTACGATGCCGCCGTCTGGATTATCGTCGGCGGATTGATTGGAGCGCGTTTATTCCACGTGCTCGATCATTGGTCGCATGAATATGCGGCGGACCCCATCCGCGCACTCTACATTTGGGAAGGCGGCTTGGCGATCTGGGGTGCGCTCGCCGGCGGGTTGATCGCAGGCGCAGTGATTGCCTGGCGGCGCGGCTGGCGTTTTCCCAAATTGCTGGATGCAGCCGCGCCGGGCCTGGTTCTCGCACAGGCGATTGGCCGCATCGCGTGCGTCATCACTGGCGACGCGATGGGAAAGCCAACGAGCGGTCCGTTTGGATTCGCATACACCAGTCCCAATGCGATGGTGCCGCAGCTTGGCGTGTACTATACGCCGATGCCTGTCTATGAACTCGTGATCAACCTTGGGATTTTTGCCATACTCTGGCAATTACGCAAGCGCCTCTGGCCAGACGGGAGGCTGTTCCTAGTCTATCTGGTTCTGTACAGCCTTGAGCGTTTCTTCCTGGCCTTCACCAGTTCATATCGCATCATCGCCTTCGGGTTGACGCAGTCGCAGATCGTGGCCGTGTTTGGCTTCGGAATTGCCCTGGCTTTGCTGGCATGGATGCCACGCAGGTTGGGCACGCGTCCGCGCAAGGCTTGATGCTGCGCAAAAACCTGTTTGACGGAAGCAGGCTGGAGGTCCAGGATGAGCGTAAAAGCAATGACAAACTTGATTACCTATCGCGGTGGCGTCGGTCAGCTAAGTTTCGTCCTGCATCGCGTCACGGGATTGGGAATCCTGCTGTTTCTCGTCATTCACGTGGTGGATACCTCGACGGTTTTCTTCTTCCCATCTTTGTATGCAGACGCCATCGCAGTGTATCGAAGCGTGCCATTTATGATCGGCGAGATATTCCTGGTCTTTAGCATAATCTACCACGGCGTTAACGGAGCCAGGATCGCCATTTTCGATCTGGCCCTCGTGAAAAACTGGGGAACAAAGTCCCAGCACAACTCGGCCATCTGGACTCTGGTAATTGCCATCGTGTTGTGGCTGCCCGCGGCGTTCATCATGGGACGCAACGTGCTGGAGAAATTGGGAATCTAAAATGACCCGCATGATAGCTCGCCCCAGGATTGGCGAGATGATGGCATGGAAGTGGATGAGGTACAGCGGTTTGCTGCTCATCCCGCTGGCCTGGGGCCACGTGCTGATCCAGGACGTGCTGGTGGGCGTGGACCGCATTGACCTGAATTACGTCTCGATGCGTTGGGCTTATCTTGGCTGGCGCATATACGATCTCTTTCTGCTGGTGTTTGCGCTGGCGCACGGCATCAATGGCCTGCGGCAAGTTGCGCTTGATTTTGTGTCAAAGAAGAAGATTCGTTTGGTGAACCAGGCGGCTTATGTGTATTGGCTCGTTCTGGTGTTGTTCGGAATCGCTGCCCTCGTGGGTGGTGTACGGAAACCTTGAATAACACATAAATGTCAAAGGAGAAACAACAATGGACGAAAATTGCTACGTGGAACCGATCTACAAGAACACTGCTTCGGCGGATCAGATTCAAAAAGCAGACAGGGCCACGCTGGCCGTATGGGGGATGGGCTGCGAAAACTGCGCCAGACGTGTTCGCAACAGCCTGCTTACGTTGGAGGGCGTGTATGGCGTGGATGTGTACCTGAACATGGCGCTGGCCGAGGTCAGTTACAACAGTAAGAAGGTCTCAGCCAGTGATTTGATCAATGCAGTATCCCGCGCGGGCAATGATGGCCGCCACGAATATCGCGCCCAACTTGTCGCGGCAGAATAAATACCAAAAATGCAAAGGATTCTATGAAATGAAAAAAGCAGCTCGCCAACTTCGCAAGGAGACCCTTGCACGACAAAATCGTATACGTTCAGCGATCTTTGCAGTGATTGTTGTCGGCGTTCTGGGTCTGGCAGGCTATTATCTCAAGTCCGCCTTCTTCCGTCCGCCGCCTGAACCGATGGCTGGTAATGTGATTGACCTGGAAGCCTCCATGAGCGGATTTGATCAAAAAGAAATTCACGTCAAGCTTGGTCAGCCCGTGACCATTCGCCTCACCAGCCTGGATAACTCACACCATACCGATGGCGGAGGAAAACATCAATGGGCCGTGGATGAGCTTGGTGTGGATATCATCGCCCAGCCCGAAAGTACGAACTACGTTACATTCACGCCTGACAAAGCGGGCGCTTATACTTTTTACTGTGACATCTGCTGCGGCGGGAAAGCCAATCCCACCATGAACTGTCAGATCATCGTCGAAGGATAATATGGCAATTACTTCACCGCTTCGCCGTATTCTTATTCTCTCTTCATTGGCTATCGTGGCATTGGGCGCGGTTGCATTGACAGGCTTGTGGCATCCCAACGCCCCGACCGAAGCCATGCAAATGTACCTGCCAAAGATAACCCTGCCTACCGTCATCGCCGCCGCAGCTATAGATGGCATCAACCCCTGTGCCTTTACTGTCCTGTTGCTTTTTATCACAGCCATGCTGGCGACCATGCAGGCGGGAGGACAAGGTGTGAATGCGATTCGGATGCGCCTGTTGGGGCAGGGCGGCATTTACATCGCCGCTGTCTTTTTGACCTACCTTGCGCTGGGTGTGGGCCTGCTCAAAACATTGGATTTCTTTACTCGCCAACATCTCCCCGCTCGAATCGGCGCGCTGGCCGCGATTTTATTCGGGTTGTGGATGCTGAAGGATTTCTTCCTCCCTGACCTGGGCTGGCGCCTCGAAGCCCCGTCTCAAATCGGGACAACGGCGCGGGAGATGGCAAAGAAGGCCACAGTTCCGGCCCTGATCGTAGGAGGCTTCCTCATCGGTCTTTGCACCGTTCCATGTAGTGGCGCGGTTTATCTGGGCGTGCTCAGTCTGCTGGCTCTCCAGCCCTCAGCCTTGCTTGGCTATGGTTACCTCGTACTCTACAACGTGATTTTCATCCTGCCGCTGGTGGTGATCCTCATCGCCGCCTCTGCCCGCCCAACTTTGAATCGTCTGGCACATTGGAATCTGCATCACAAGGAATGGGTGCGGCTGGCGCTGGGTGGCGGCGTGGTGGTGATGGGATTGCTGATTCTGGCGACGGTTTGAGATACCATCTGCCCATTGGACTGTAGGATCCATATATGGTCGGCTTACCTGACACTGATCTCATCTACCAATTCGCGCACCTTTGCCTGTTAAAGTGCTGTGATATGACTTTATGAGACTTGACAGTTCTCTTCGTGCTTAGTGTTATTCCCACTCAAGGCCGTAAGCGAAAATGCCTATCTGCCAATGGTGGATTTGGCGCTATGGCTTTAACAACCATACGTCTATACTGGAAAGGACAGGACGTATCGTTATGAGCGCGTTAATACCCTTTTTGGTTCTCGATCAAACCTGCCAACAGGTCCAAGCCGGGATCAACCAAAAGTTGACCAATGCTGGTTTCCGCGTCGTGCAGACTTTCGATTTGCACGTTGCCCGGCTGGCGCATCCCGACTGTCTCTGCCCGCATCACGGAACTGCGGACTGCAATTGCCAGATGATCGCCTTGCTCATCTATCAAAAGAAGAGTGATCCTGTCACGCTGGTTATCCACGGCCAGGATGGTAAAACCTGGCTATCGCTGGCAAACCCAACGGGGCAACGCGCGGACCAGCACCTGGAGGCGGCGATCCGACGCGTTTTGATCCCGCGCCTGCCTAATGCACTCCCTCCCCTCGAGGCGCCTCATGGAACCCGAACAACAGTCTGAAATCATCCGCCGTTTGCGCTGCGCAACGGGACATTTGGACGCTGTGATCAAAATGGCAGAAGCCGGCCAACCCTGTGAGCAGGTGCTCCATCAACTCAACGCGGTGCAAGCAGCCCTGCACACCGCAGGGGTCAAGATCATTCGATGTCAGGCTGAGTCGAGTCAGAATCAGTAGATCACGAAAACCTCGCGTAGTTTGCGCTCTCTGGCGCAAATTAGGCGTTAGAGAACGCCAATTACGCGCTTTCGTGAAGTACTGAGAATGTCATCTTGAACTCCTCTTCCACCCGGCAGAGAACTGCTGAACTAAAGCGGCTCCAGTCTTTGTACACGATTTTTGTTCAACACTTCAAATACATCCAAGAGGTTTAACATGACTGAAACTCTATCCGAACTGACCCTGCCCATCAGCGGCATGACCTGCGCATCATGTGTCTCACACGTGGAAGGCGCGCTCAAGGAATTGCCAGGCGTCTCGAACGTGACCGTCAACCTGGCGACCAATAAAGCGAATCTCTCCTACGATCCGCAACGCGTCAAACTGGACGATATGCTGGTCGCCGTTAAAGATGTCGGATACGCCATCCTGACTGCTGAACTGACTCTCGACGTGCGCGGCATGACCCTTCGACAGGCTCAGGGCGACGCCTGCGCCTCTTGTGTGGATCATGTGGAGGGTGCCTTGCGCGAACTGGACGGAGTGACCGCTTCCGTCGTGAACCTTGGGCTGGGCACCGCGAAAGTGACCTTCATCCCAGGGACGGTTTCGGTCAGCGCGATGAAGCGCGCTGTGCGTGAGGTTGGCTACGAAGCGCAGGAACGCAGCGAAGGCGCGGACGCTCTCGACCGTGAGCGCCAGGCGCGCGAAGAAGAGATCAAGCGTCAGGGGCGCAACTTGATCATCGCCGGGACGATTGGCTTGATCGTCATGATCGGCACGTTCTATGACATGCTTGGTCCTCTCAAAGCCATTATTCCAGTCTGGCTTTCTTACAAGTGGGTCATTGGCCTGCTGACCACACCGGTCGTGTTTGGGCCGGGGCGGCAATTCTTCACCAACTCCTGGCGCGGACTCAAGCATGGCGTCACCGACATGAACCTGCTGTATGCCACCGGCATCGGTGCGGCGTATGGCATCGCAGTGATCAACACGCTGTTCCCCAATGCCGGTTTCGGCGGTGAAGGTGCAACCTTCTTCGAGAGCGCGGCTTTGCTCACTGGATTTATTATCCTTGGACGCTGGCTCGAAGCGCTAACGCGGGGAAGAACGTCAGAGGCGATCCGCAAATTGATGAAGCTCCAGCCCAAAGTCGCGCGCGTGATGCGAAATGATCGGGAGGAGGAAGTTCCAGCAGAGGAGGTCGAGATTGGAGAATTGGTGATTGTGCGTCCCGGTGAGTCCATCGCGGTGGATGGCGAAGTGGTGGATGGTTATTCGGCGGTGGATGAATCCATGTTGACTGGCGAAAGCCTGCCCGTTGAAAAGAAGGCAGGCGACCCAGTCATTGGCGGGACGATCAACAAAACCGGCGCGTTCAAATTCAAGGCCACTCGCGTAGGCAAGGAGACCGCGCTGGCGCAAATCATCAAACTGGTGGAAGACGCCCAAGCCAGCAAAGCGCCGATTCAAAAACTCGCCGACTGGGTGGCCGGGCATTTTATTCTGGGCGTACATTTGCTGGCGGTGGTTGTGTTCCTCTTCTGGTTCTTCTTTGGCTATCAGATGTTCTTCGACCCGAATTCGAGTTTTATCATGTCGCCTTACAAACTGGGTGCGATCGGCGTTTTTGGGTTCTCATTATTGCTGAGCGTGACCGTGTTGGTCATCTCTTGTCCATGTGCGGTTGGGTTGGCGACTCCATCTGCCATGATGGCTGGGACCGGCAAGGGTGCGGAATTTGGCGTGCTCTTCAAAGGCGCAGAGGCCATCGAGAACACCAGCAAATTGCAGACGATTGTCTTCGATAAGACTGGCACTTTGACGAAAGGGGAGCCGTCGGTAACAGATGTAATTGCTGGCTACGAATGGAAACTGGAAGGGTCTCGACTTTCAGGTTCCGATGCAAAAACGGACACCGTTCTCCGTCTGGCCGCGATCGCTGAGAAAAATTCTGAACATCCACTGGGCGAAGCCATTGTGCATGGCGCGCAGGATCGCGGCTTGAAGCTGGCCGAACCTGATTCTTTCAACTCCATTCCAGGTCATGGTGTGGAAGCGAAGGCCGAAGGTTCCGAGATCCTGCTGGGCAACCGCAAGCTGATGCGCGAACGTAGTGCCGACTTCAGTCGGCTAATGCCGCAAGCTGAAGCATTGGAAGCAGACGGCAAGACAGTGATGTTTGTCTCTCTGAATGGACAGGCGGCTGGCCTGATCGCGGTGGCTGATACGCTCAAGGAATACTCGGTTGAGGCTGTCCGCCACCTGCACAAACTCGGCCTGGAAGTTGCCATGATCACCGGCGACAATCGGCGCACCGCGGAGGCGATTGCCCGCAAGGTTGGCATTGACCGTGTGCTGGCCGAAGTCCTGCCGCAGGACAAAGCCGAGGAGGTTAAGAAACTTCAGGCACAGGGCAAGAAAGTTGCCATGGTCGGCGATGGCGTGAACGATGCACCGGCTCTCGCGCAGGCCGAAGTCGGCATGGCGATTGGCTCCGGCACAGACGTGGCAAAAGAGACTGGTGACATTATCCTGATCAAGGATGATATCCGTGATGTGGTCGTGGCGTTGGAAGTGGCCAAGGCTACCATGCGCAAGGTCAGGCAGAATCTATTCTGGGCGTTCTTCTATAACACATTGGGAATTCCGCTGGGCGCAGGGTTATTCTATACCTTCGCTTCGGTCATCATTAGCCCTGAATTGGCCGGTTTGATGATGGCAGTGAGTTCCATCTCTGTGACACTTAATACGCTGTTGCTGAAAGGCTTCAAGCCTTCGGTGGGACGCGAACATAAACCGAGACAGGGAAGTGGCAATCCGCAATTGAAGCATGCAACGGTTTCAGTCGGAAATGATTGATTACAAAGAGGTTCATTATGGAACATGAAATGGTTGAAAAAGAAGTGGCGCAGAAGAGCGTGTTGATCTATTTGCCGATTTCGATTGGCGCGGCATTACTCTTCCTTCTGGCAAGCACATTGAGCGGCAACTATCCGCTCGTCGCTCGTATCGGGGGCACGGTCTGGGTCGCGTTGCTTAGCCTGATCGTCTCCATGCCGATCGTCATTTCGCGCGTCAAGAAGCGGCTTCACGGAAAAACACAATGATGGAGAGGCGCTTATGGAACCTGTAACAATACTATTGATTATTGCGGGCGCGCTGATTGTCCTCTTTCTGTTCGACCTGCTTTTCGCGGGCGGCAGTATAACAATGGGCACGATCCAGGGCATGGCGATGATGTGCAGCAATCCCATCGGGCAGGCAATTTTGCTGGTGCTGTTGGTTATTCTGGGCGTGCTGGTATACGGCGTTTTCTTTCGCTGAACGATTGGCCCACGGTAATCACGAACCATGAACCCGCCCTTTTCCCGTCGCGACTTTTTGAAAGCCTCAGGCGCCGGTCTGTTGGGATTGTTCCTGGCAGACTGGCGCCTTGACCAAGCCTTGGCGGACGAGACTCCCAAACAGGGAAGAAGTACATTGAGCGGCGTCGAGGTCCTTGCCGAGCCATACTTCAACGCCAAAAGGGTGCGACTCCTGGGCCTGGATGAGACGGTGGATATCAGCGGGGAAGTTGAAGGCGATCAGGGATATGGCAACCCGTTCAATGCGACGTGGTACCAGATCACTGGAGAAGGTTATGCCTATTCCGGAGCGATCCAACCCGTGGAGACAATTTACCAAAAAGCAGTATATGACATTCCCGAAGCTGGTGTGCTCGGCGAGATCACGGTTCCGTTTTCTGATGCGCGGCTTGACGCGAGCATTTTATCGAAGCGCGGCTACCGAATCTATTATTCCTCGGCGCATTGGATCACTGGCGTCATTGTGAACCGCAGCGAGAAGAGCATCTGGTACAAGATCTATGACCGCCAGTTGCAGCAGTCCTTTTACGTCGCGGCGTATGAGATGCGCGTGATTTCAACGGATGAACTGTCTCCACTTTCGCCTGAAGTTCCCGAGGCAGATAAACGGATTTATGTCAACCTGGCAACTCAATCTGTCACTGTATTCGAAGGTGAAAAGCCCGTGCTGGCGGCGCGCTGCTCCAGCGGCGCGGATGGGACCGAGACGCCTTTGGGCGAATTTCAGACCTTCCACAAAGGGCCAAGCATCCACATGACGAATCAGGGTGACGGAACTGAGAATACGTATCACCTGCCCGGCGTGCCGTGGGTCTCTTTCTTCACCGGGACGGGCGTTGCCTTCCACGGCACGTACTGGCACAATAATTACGGACGGCCGAGCAGCCGCGGTTGTGTGAACTTAACCCCGGGCGACGCGAAATTCATTTATCGCTGGACCAGGCCCGAGGTCCCGTTTGAAACGCCCTATCTATATCTGCCGGGTGAGGGGACTCTTGTCAAAGTTTTCTAAAATACTTGTTACATCCATCTTCTTTAGGAGAGAAATATGCCCAGAATTAAAGTCTCGAAAACCGTTTCGACGATTGAAACGAAGAAAAGCAAGGAATGGCCGGCCGTTGTTTATTTTTGGTCGTTCGGGTTGGCGATTGTGAGTTACGCAGTCGCCAGAGCAGTACTGGATGGGCAACCGCATCCTTATCATTGGCTCAGTGCCATCGTTGGCGGCATCGTTGGGATTCCAATCGGCTGGTTGTGGTATCGCTGGCGTGGGGATGTTTTCTAACTTGCCAGGCATGATCTGTTATCTTTCAAGAAATCATGGCGCAACGCCCATTTGCTGTAGTTTTGTTATTGCCGGCTCGAAGTTGGGGTGAAATTTCAAGGTGGATTGCAGGTCTTTGATGGCACCCTTCGAATCGCCTGACGCTTCGCGCGCCAGGGCGCGCCAATAATAACTTTCCTCCAGAACCGGTTCGCTCATTGCATCCAGGGTCGTTGTGGCCAGGTTGATTACATCCTGATACCGCGCGGTAAAGTAGTAGGCCCAATAGGGCCCGGTCTGGTACCACATTATTCGCCAGGGTCTTTCTTTCTCGAGGATGGTTGGATAAAGTGCAAAGGCCTCATCGTAAGCCGATGCGGCGCCGGCATAATCCTGTAGTCGTACCAGGTTGGCGCCGCGGTTGAACCACGCGAAAAACCGATCCCGGCCAGTGAGAAGATAAATTTCATCGGAGGCTTTTTGAGCGGCATAGCGGTCGTTGAACCCTTCTTCTGCTTGTGGACCTAAAATTGATAAAACTTCTTCCCTGCGTTCAGGCGGGTAGACCACGAGATATGTGAAATTAAACGCACGCCAGTACGATTCCAAATCTGTATAACCCATGACCTGGTTGGGGCCATAGTAAGAATCCTGTAGTGTGAATCGCCGGTTTGAATCGCTATAGCCGGTCACCAGCACGTAGTGACCCATCCAGCCGTCGAAATCACGCCCCTCGAATCCTTTTTCAAGGATGACCGGAAATCCAGCGGCCAGAAAACGCTTGAGCAGTTCGATTTCCCCTCCCACTCGATACACAACCTCGAGTTCGGTCTCTTCCTCAACGTAAGCCGTTAGTTCGTAGGGCATCACGTTTTTGTCGCGTGAGTTGGGTTTGGTGAACGAGGCTATGGGATGTTGATCACCCTCCCAGCCCCAGTAGGAAAGCGCCATCCCCAAAGTGGCGGGGCCGCAATTGTTCCACGTTTGAAATTCGTGTCGAAAACCGGTAAGTTGAATACGGTCCGGGATTGGTGTGAGCGTTTTGGTTGGAATGAATGAGGAGACAGGTGGTGTAGCGGTTAAAAGAACAGGCAGGGGGGATGGTTGCAGCGGGGCCGTCTGCGTTGGCAGAATGTTCTCTTTCTCGGGAATAAAGACCGCCTGTTCGGGAGGCGAGAAGGTGTACTTGATGCGCGCCAGGACCTCAGCAACCCTCCATCCCAATCGTTCCTGGACCGGGGGCAGATTATAAATAACGGGAATCCCGATAAGAAATACGATCAAAAAGAACAGAATGTACCTGGATCTTTTCATATTACTGCGCCTATAAAAGACGTTTCACTTTCCGCATCAGACTCTGCCGCTGGCGCTGATGTTCCTCGGCACTGAGATTGCCTTGTTTACATTATTCTCACCCTGTAAATCTTCAGGCTTTCGCCGCCGCCATACTTCTTAGCTCGCTCCCGCAAGACGAACAGAAGAGATCGCTCTGCCGGACGTTTTTCCCGCAGGACGGACAGGCGCTGCTATCAACAGCCATCCCGCACTTGGCGCAAAAGCGCTGACCGGCTTCCACAGGTGCGCCGCATCCTTCGCAGTTCGCCGCCTTTGAAGCACGGCGCGCCTGGATCAGCGTCTCGAGCTTATCATCCTCCTGCTCTTGTTGTTGAATGGCTCGAGCCGCCTCCGCCAGAAGCTGCGCCCGCGCAAGCAGATAATCTTCGACAATCACTTTGCCGATCCTATGATCGAAATCCAGGTCTCGTAATGCAGACAAGGCAGCGACGCGGCTGTCTTCATAATGAACCTGGGGGTTCGTTTTTTTTACATGCCCTGTATGTTTCTGTCGGAAGGGTCTGACGACAAACGGGATCGAAATGCCAAGCATTCCCATCCCGATCAGGATCGCAGTAATGTTCATAATTTGCACTCCATCATTAATCCAATTCGCGTATCTCGCGTTCGATCTTTTCGAGCATTTCCCTGGGAACCTCTGGCAGGGGCGGGGCGGCAACAGGAATTGTTTGTTGCTTCCGCCAGTTCTTCAGAATCTCGTACACAATGCCAACTCCAATCAAAACCGCCGTCAATGGCAGGAACCACACCAGCGACGTAAACCCTTTACGCTGCGGTTCAGCCAGCACGCGTTCGCCATATTGCGCGACAAAATAATCCACGACCTGCTGTTCCGTCCAGCCCTCGGAAAGCTGGTCGCGGATTTGCGCACGCCAATCCTCGCAGGCCTTGGTCTCGCAGACATCCAGCGGCGTGTTGGGACAGACCGGGCAATACAATTTTTTGGCAACGCGGTTGACATCGTCATCGGTGGGATAACCGGGCTGACCTTCCTGGGCGTAGACGACGCCGACCGCATAAAAACCGGCAAAGATTGCCAGAAAAACCAGAAGCAATTTTTGTTTTATGTTTCGCATGGTCAACCCTCCTGAGGAAGGGGGTGGGAAGTTAGCGTAGCGGGCTTGAGCACGTAAGTCGTTTCGCACTGGGCGGGGCTGCTCCAGGCGGCGATGATCGTCCCGACGATCATCATCAGCCCGCCGATCCAGACCCAGTTGATCAGCGAGTTGACGTAAATCTTGAAGGTGGCAGATTGCCCGCTCTCATCCCAGCCGACAAGCAGCACGTACACATCCTTGCCCGACGTGGAGTAGACTCCCGGCACCGTCACCGGTTGTTGTTGAACGATGAAATAATCGCGGCGCGGGTTGAGTGTGCGTATCGCTTCGCCATTCTGACTGAGGGTTGTCACTGCTTCGACGACTTCGCGTCCATCCGAGCCGGCATAGCCGCGCAGTCCTTCGAACTGCAGCTGATAGTTTCCGATCATGAGGGATTCGCCTTCAGAAACTGTCCCCTGTGTTTCCAGTTTGAAGTTCCCATCACCAATGAAGCCCAGCGCGATCAACACCACGCCGATATGGATGATATATCCGCCGTATCGTCTATGGTTTCGCCCAATGAGGTGGAAGAGCGCGATGAGCGGGTCTTCACCGCGTGAGGAACGCCGCGCCTGAACACCCTTCCAAAATTCAGCGAAGATCAGGCTCAGGGTCAACGTGACCAGCCAAAGTCCGAGGATGGAAGCGGGGTGCATCCGATGGGCGTATCCCCAAATGGAGGCGAGTCCCAATGAAACGAGGAAGGGGATCCAGATCGCTTTTCCAAGTGTGCGAGCGGCTTGCTTGCGCCAGGCAAAGAGCGGCGCGACTCCCATTAGCAAAACCAGCACGAAAAACAGCGGACCACTTGCCTTCTGAAAATAAGGCGGACCGACCGTGATCTTTGTGCCGGTGACCAGTTCGCTGATGAGCGGGAAGATCGTGCCCCAGAAGACGACAAATGTGATCGCCAGGAAGAGCATGTTTTGTAGAACAAAGGCTGATTCTCGTGAGATAAAACTCTCCAGGGAATGGTCAGACTCCAGTGTGTCCCATCGCTTGTAAAGTATGCTGACCGAACCCAGAAAAGTGAGACCGATAAAAGCGAAGAAAGCAGGACCCAGTGCTGATTTGGCAAAGGCATGGACGGAACTGATCACGCCTGTGCGGGTGATGAACGTGCCGAAGAGCGAAAGCGAATACGTGAGAATGATGAGCACCATGTTCCACTTTTTCATCATGCCGCGCTTTTCGGTCATCATCACCGAATGGAGGAAGGCGGTGCCGGTCAGCCACGGCATGAGCATGGCATTCTCGACCGGGTCCCAGCCCCAGAAGCCACCCCAGCCGAGCACGTCATATGCCCAGCGCCCGCCAAGGATTAAGCCAATCGAGAGGAATATCCAGGCGATCAGTGTCCAGCGGCGTGTGGTGCGAATCCATTCATCGCCGCGCGACTGACCGGTGATCAATGCCGCGATGGCAAACGCAAAGGGGATGACGAAACCAGTGAAACCTAGATAGGTCGTTGGCGGATGTCCGATCATCCCGAAATGACGCAATAATGGGTTCAACCCACCGCCATCCTCCGGATAGTAAGGCATTGCATTGGCAGGCTGGAAGAGGGATTGGGTCAGTTCTGATGCACCGGGAACATGCCACAGCCGTTCAAATGGGTTCGTAATGAAAAGGACCACACCCACAAAAAATGCAGTGGTCAACATGGCAGTGGCGGTGAAGTAGGGCATGAGTTCCCGGTCGCGATCCCACTTTCGCAAGAGGACGGCTGCCACAAAGCCGGACATCAACCATGCCCAGAAAAGTACCGAGCCTTCCTGTCCGCCCCACAATGCCGTAATTCGCAGGAACGGTGACATTGCCTGGCTGGAAACATCGTATACGTAGGCGAGTGAGAAATCGAGTGTATACAGGGAATATACGATAACGAGAACAGCAACGGTCAAAAAGGGGAAGGTCAGCAAGGACGCGTTGCGTGCGCTTTCCACCAATTTTTGATGCTTATACCAGCCCCCGTAGGCTGATGCGAACGTGGCGTATAGGGTCAGAAGAAAAGCGATGACAAGGGTGATCAATCCGATGTCGGTAAGCATGAAATACTCCAATCCTGGTAAATCACTGTTTTGATTTTAGGCATACATCATATTCCGCCATTGCGAGTGGCGCTGTATGCGCCACGAGGCAATTTCCGCGAAACAGGAGATTGCCTCGTCGGGATTTCGATGCTTCGCATCTCAACCCTACTCGCAATGACGGGGGAATTTACGGATATGGTTCTGCCAGTAATTCCTCGATCTTTTCATCGAGTTGGGGCGATTGCATGGGTCCAATGTGGACGCCACGCAGTTCGCCGCTCTTAGCAACGAAGTATGTCTCTGGCACGCCTTGAATGTTGAATGCTTGGGAGATGCGTGTGCCGATGTCTGGACCGTTGAGATAAGTGATATTGAATTCCTGGATATAAGCGAGGGCTTCCTTTTCTGTATCCACGTAGTCCACGCCGATAAAGACTACGCCCTGATCCTGATATTTACGCCAGGTCTCTTCGAGGTATGCGGCTTCCTCACGGCAGGGTGGGCACCAGGATGCCCAGAAGTTGATGATGACCACCTGTCCACGTAATTCGCTCAACGTGGCGGCCCTGCCGTCGAAACCGGTGATGGTGAAATCAGGTGCCATCCCGCTGTCGCGCGGTCCCGCCTGTGCTTTTTTCAAGCCCCATGCCAGCAATCCGAGGAGAGCGAGGAGGATGGCAAATGCAACGGTGGCTCCAATATTCCTGCGGCGGGCGGATGGCAACTGGTCCTGCTGTTCAGTTGTGGTCGGTTCGTTCATGACTGTTTCTCTTTCACGGAAATCGTTGCCGAAGGTGTGTGGTGCTCATGTTGAGAATGATCCACTGAGGAATGGTCATGTCCCATATATCTCATCATCAGCAAATGCGAAAGCGGGCAGAGCAAGAGCAACCCGTACAACAGGACATTACTCAAGGGAATATTGAAGAGAAACACCGCCGCCAGCCCAATGATGGGAATCAAGCAGCATAAGATCATGATCCACATGTGTGACTTTTTCATGGGTACGCCTCCAGGATTTGTTCGAGTGCTTCATCGGCAATGGATGGTTCAGCCGCCAGCCAGATGATCAGATTTTCAGATTGGAAGTAAAAATGCTTCTGTCCCATCCCCTCCAGCGCATAGATCGTTCTCCCGCTGTTTTCGATTTCGTCTATCGGCATAAAGGGCGACCCACCCTCCGAAATTTTATCCCGCATGCCGGTGACCATGTCCGCCGCCATAAAGTTGAATGGCGCGCCGCCGACCCACAGAGCCGCCTCCTGGTCGCCGTAAATCCCGACCGCGCCCGAGGTCAGAGGAAAGTGCTTCTTGTGAAGCATGTCGAATTCTTCGATTGCTTGTGCCCCGGTCATCTTCATACTCAGGGGCAGCCCTGCAATCTGATCGGGCAAAGAGATGTCCGCGGGATGAGTGATCAAATTATTGAAATATATCCACACCCCCGCGGCAACGAACAACAACACTCCCAACCCGGTCAACACAATCGAAACGATACGTTTCATCGCAACCCATTATCATATCGGGTGTAAACCTTCACAAGCGCTAAAAGGCGCGTCGGCCCAATAGGCAATTTTGCGTACTCACAAAAAACGGGGAAACCGATGCAACACACTCACGCCGGCCTCATGAAGCCCATCAGCAAAACGGCGTATGACGAAACAGGCCAAAGACTCTCACGCTTCACCCTCAGATGCTTTAGACTTATTCTTGGAAGCATATTGCTTTCAAAGGAGCAAAAATGGAATCTCATCCCTCTGTAACTGATCGCCCTGTACGCATACCGCCCATCGTTTGGTTTCTAGGCATTGGCTTGATTGTTGCATTAGTGGCAATTTTCGTTTTCAATGTGGCAGTCAATACCGTTGCATATTATGGCTTCTTTGCTTTCATGATGGGCAGCCATTTCTTTATGCACGGCAGCCACGGCGGACATGGTGGCAATAGCGGACAACAGTCCGGCGCGGCCTTAAACCCAGCCGAAGCGGATAAGGATAAGAACGAACATGCCGGACATTCCGGCGGCTGTCACTAAAGACAAGACTTCACACGCCATTGTCAGGAAACAGTCACAAGGAGTTGCTCACATGTTATTCAAGGATCCTGTCTGCGGCAAGCGCATTCAACGCGGTAAGGCTCACATCGTCATCGAGGTTGGGGGTATAAATTACTTCCTTTGCTGTCCGCGATGTCAAACGGAATTCGAACACAATCAAAAGCTATATGCCAGACCTGAACTGGGCGAGAAGACAAAGAAATCGACACGAGTACCGCATCGTCGTCACATTTAAAGTAAAAGGAAGTGCGAGGTGAGCTCAATTCCGCTCGCGCTCGATGCGCAGATGTTCCTGCGTTTGTTGACCGCTGTCGTGTTGGGCGCGCTGGTTGGTTATGAACGTGAGCGCGCCGGCAAACCGGCCGGTGTGCGGACGCATGGCATGGTCAGCCTGGGTGCGGCGCTCTTCACCGTTGTATCCCTGCACGGATTTGAGGAGTCCAGCGATCCAGCCCGCGTTGCGGCGCAGATCGTGGACGAGCGCTTTCTCCATGACTTTGTCCATGATGTACTACTGGTCCGTGCTTATAACCGTATGATGCAGTTTCTGGCTGAACCGATTGCGCAAACTCCGGACCGGCTATGTCCGCCAACATGTTCTTTGGTCTGTGCCTGGTGTTGCGCTGATGATCGGCTGTCTAATCGTACGTTGAGTTCCTTCGGCGCGGCCAGGACCGTGACCGATTCCCTTTCTCTGCTCAGGGTACAATAACGAAATGACCGATCACGAAATCACTGTCTCGATTGGTGGCGGGCTCGAGCTGGATCGAGCTGGACTGGCGGCGTTGATCTCCAGCCTGCCGGGTCTACGCCTCATTCCAATGCAACAAAGTCCACCTCCGCAGGTTTTAGTGTGGGAGTCGCGAGGAGGCAATGATGACTTGCCGCCCGTTTCGTTTGACACGGCTATTTTGCTCCTCACCGAAGACGCGGGGTTTGAGTCGCTTCCTGAAACGGTAACCGGCCTCTTGTCCAGGGATGAACCGCCAGCCGCGCTCGGCATTGCCATCCGTCAGGTGGCACGCCGCGAGCAGTATGTCAGTCCATCATTGGCAATTGCAATCCTGCAAAAGCATCAGGCGAAGTCATCGCTCACAGAGTCCCGGAAGTCTGTCATTGAGGGGCTGAGCGACCGTGAACATGAAATCCTCGATCTGCTCGCGCAGGGATTGAGCAACAAGATGATCGCGGCGCGGTTGTATCTGAGTGTTCGCACGGTGGAAGGTCATCTGGCAAATATTTATTCGCAGCTCGGTGTGCATTCCCGCACCGAAGCGATGTTGATCACCGTCAAAATCAGGTAGTTTTACTCGATGCCTTCGAGCGGCTTTGCGCTTGTCATTTCTCGAACCCGGCATTATCCTTTTTGAAAATGAACCCTTCTCCTCGAACCCGTCTCGCGATCCTCGGAACGATGTCCGACCTTCACAGACAGCCCATCGCGTATGACTTGGACTGTCTGCGCAAGGTTGTCGCCGATCTTGCACCTGATCTGTTGTGCGCCGAAATCACGATGGAGGCGTGGGAGCATGAGGACTTTTCCCGCGTGTCTCTCGAGGTCCGTGAAGCGCTGGCTCCCATCATTGCTTCGACAGACATCGTGCTGATCCCGGTTGCGCCGACCCCGGAGCAGTATGCCGATTTCAGTCCTGATTCAGGCTGGAAAAGCCGCCTCGTGCGGACCTTTGATCGGCTTCTGCGCTGGGGGCAGATCCAGGCTGACGATGTGCAGACCGTCAACGGCCCGTGGTTCGGCGCGTTCTGTCATACCGTTTGCTGGCTGACGGAGTCGCTTTGGAATGCAAAGGATCGAGCCGTATGGGAGAAACAAAACGAAGAACTGACTGAAAATATCGTACGCGCCGTTCAGCGAGACAGTGGCCGCCGCGTGCTGTTAACCGTACAATGCCAGCGCCTGCATCGTTTGATCCCGCTCCTCCAGGCCCATGACGATTTATTCGAGATCGTTGGTTATCAAAACCTGTAGGAACAATTCCGATGAGCGTTTCGAGATTATTTCTTATTTCATTTGTGATCATTCTTTCTCTGACCCTCTATTCGCCTGCCGCAGCCCAGGATGGAGGCCAGGGCGAACCTTACTATATCGTTCAGGAAGGCGATTCACTCTGGGAGATCGCGGCGCGTTTCGGGATAACCGTTGAAGCCTTACAACAGGCAAATAACATCAGCGATCCAGGACAGGTGGTGATTGGAACCCGTTTGATCATCCCCGGACTGAACGGTGTAAGCGGGCCGCTGGATACGATCACCATCTCATATGGTGAAACTCTTCGCAGTTTGAGCCGCCGCTATGGATTGGCGGAGGCGACCCTGGCCCGCCTGAATCGCCTGGTCGGTCCTGACGAGTTATATGCTGGCTCAACCCTGATCGTTCCAGCAGCGGAGAATGAAAATTCGTCTCTCGTTGAACGTGCGAATCTTGCCTCAGGCCAATCACTGCTGGAACT
>JBBIUO010000014.1:9574-21634 GCA_037440205.1 Chloroflexota bacterium | reverse complement strand
AGCAGGCGGCGGGCTTCGATATATTCGGGAGCGTTGTAAGGGACCTGCCGCAATAACGGCTCCACAAGGGGTTTCAACGCCGAGAGTTCGTACACCAGCGCTGAGTTGAACATGACATCGGCATTTTCCTGATACGGAAAAATATGACGCTTTTCTCCGCGCCGCACCGACTCCCAGCGGCTGATGGTCTGCGCGGCGGAGTATCCGCGTTCGCGCGCGTCGCGCACAATGCGGCGGATGAGGCGCGTGTCTGTTGTGGAGACTCGGTTGTGGCGGTCCAGGTTGAGTTGAGTCAAGGCGGAGACATAAACCCGAAACGCCGCACCAGACCAACGGTCAGGAATGAGGCGGGGGTTCATCCCATGAATGCCTTCGAGGATCAGCGGCTGTCCGTCTTTCAATTGGATGATGTCGCCCGCCTAGCTTCTTCCCGACTTGAAGTTGTATCGCGGCAATTGGACATTTTCTCCCCGCAGCAGTTTCTCGATATCCTGCGCGAGACGATTCAAATCCAACGCTTCAATGACTTCAAAATCAGGTTGACCGTCCTCGCCGAGGGGGGATTTTTCGCGATCAATAAAATAATGATCGAGTTCGAGCGGATAGGGCGAGATGCCGCGCGCAAGCAATTGAATGGCGAGACGGCGCGAGGTGGTCGTTTTGCCCGAAGAGGTTGGCCCCGCAATCAAAATGATGCGCGAATTTTTGTGCGCGATCTGCTGCGCGATGTCGGCGACATATTGTTCGTGAAGCGCTTCGGAGACAAGCACGAGTTCCTCGGCGCGCCCCGATTCGATGGCATCGTTCAACGCGCCAACGTTATCGATGCCGAGACGGGTGAGCCAGTTGCCATATTGACGGAAGGCGCTCAACAATTTTGGATAATCGCCCATCGGCTCGAGATGCGTGGGCGCGTGGCGGCGCGGAAACTGAAGCGTGAAGCCGCCGCCCACAAGCACGAGATCGAACCAGCGCAAATAGCCCGTGGATGGAACCATGTAACCGTGCATGTAATCCATGCGGTTGTTGAGGATGTAGAGCGTGAGGTAATCCTTTTGGCGGTGCGAAAACAAACGGACCTTGTCTTCGTAACCGAGTTCCTTGAAATATTGAATGGCTTCCCGAATCGGAACTTCCTTTCGCTCGAAGGGCAGGTCCTTGGATATGATCTGCTTCATGTGGGCTTTGAGCGAATCGAGTTCGCCTTGTGTAAGCGCGTCGCGCTCGGTGACCTGGCAATAAAATCCGCCCGATGAAACGGAATGGTCAATGGTGAGTTTGCCTTTGGGGAAAAGTTCGGCGAAGGCGATTTCGAGCAGGAAGATCAGCGAACGGCGATAGATACGCGCGCCGTCGGCTCGATCCATGGTGACGGGGATGCAGTCGGATTCGCGTTCGACGGGATAGGTCAACTCGTGGATTTGGTTGTTGAGGATGGCGGCGACAATCGGCGCGTTGAAATCATCCCTCACAGTTTGCAGGAACTCCCCCACCTGCGTCCCGCGCGGCCCGGAGAGGACTCGCCCATCGGGGAGGTGGAGTTCGACGTTTGGGTTGGGAGGGGTGAGGTGGATGGACATGGTTGCGAGTTACAAGTTGCGGGTTACAAGTTGCGGGTTACGAGTTGCGAGTTACAAGTTTCAGGTTGAAGGCAGGAGGTTGGATGGTTAACTTTCCAACCCGTCAACCTTCCAACTTTTTTACTTTTCAACTTGTCAACTTCGCCAACAACTTCTCCGGTTGACCCGCAAACTCTTCCAGCGGAATCTCCTTGTTCGTCAGCGCCAGCAGGGTGGTGGTCAACATCTCATTGACCGGGGTTGGGACGCCGCGTTTCTTTCCTTCGCGGACGACCACGCCGTGCAGAAATTGAATCTCGCTTTGACCGCGGCCAGAATACAAGTCAATGTGGAAGGAGGGCATCTTTCCGCCGCGCCCACTTCCGGCGGCGCGGGAAAGGAAGGGTTTGGAAAGCCACAGCGGAAGTCTCGTGGCAAGCGCCAGCAATTTGACCGGCACATTGGGCAGATTCACCACTTCGAGGTTTTGCGCCTTCATCACGGCGAGACATTCCTTCAGCATGGCAATTTCGAGTTTGTATAATTTTCGGTTCGCAAGGACTTGCGCCGCCGTCATGTTCAAGATCGCGGAGGTCGGATTCGCAATGAGGTTGGTCAGCATCTTCGACCATTTCATGCTGTGCGGTTCGGGGTACAGGCGGCAGTTGAGATGGGCATTTTGAAATGCGGCGACGAGTTTTTCCGAGAGCGCATGTCCCGCCGCGATGCCGGTGCCGCGTAATTTTTCAAGGACGATATCACCCGCTCCCCGCTTACCGATGGCGGATGTGACCGTGCCATAGATGACTTTGTCTGCGCCGAGAGTCCGCGCGATGGCTTGCTCGTTTTCCACACCGTTGGAGAGGCACAGAATCGGCGGGAGTTTTTCCGCGAAGGGTTTCATCCCTTCCAATGCGGCGGCGGTATCGAAGGATTTCAGCGCAAAGATCGCCACATCGAACGGGCCGAATTTCAAGGCATCTTCCAGCGAAGGCTCGATATTGAAAGAACGCGGCCCAACCACAAATGCGTCCTTCGTTTTTCTTCGTTCGTCAATGGTCAAATCCAGCCGCAGGCCGCGCTCGCGTAACTGCTCCACCACTTTGGGCTGTTCGACAAAAACGATGTGGTGACCCGCCAGCGCAAGCGAACCGCCGTAATACGTCCCAATCGCCCCCGCGCCAAAAACGAGAACTTTCAATTGATCTGATGCCTTGATATTGGTAATGGATGTTTGCAAAGTTACCTCTGTAAAAAAGATGAAGGATAAAGGATGAAGGATGAATGAACCTGGCCGCCGATTGCCAACCGCTAACCGCTAACCGCTAATGGCTAATCGCTAACACCCTTCCAATGCGCATGATCGTTCAACTTATCAATCGCCCAGCGATGCTGATGCGGGTAATAGATCAACTGGGCAAAGGCGGTGTTCTCGAAGCGGAAGCGCGTGCCGGCGTTGTTCGCCTGCGGAGCCAGTCCCACCACCGCGTGCATGAACTGATTCAACAAGCCGCCGTGCGAGACGATCAAATATCGCGCGGGTTCGCGTTTGAGCAGGCTGTGCAGAGCCTGTCCCGCGCGCAGGAACAATTCCCAATCGCCTTCGCCATCCACACCGACAGGGTCGTAGGGTGTGGAAAAGGGCGGATGCTGAAAGTTCTGCCGCACCTCATACGCGGTGAGACCCGCAAACTCGCCGTTGTCGCGTTCCAGCCAGAGCGGATCGAATTCGATCTTCAAATTCAACGCCGAAGCGATGATCTCCGCCGTTTCCTTCGCGCGGATCAACGGACTGGAAATCACAGAGTCGAATTTCGCATTTTCCGCTTTCCAGCGTTCGGCCAGCGCGCGCGCCTGCGCCCGCCCCGTGTCATTGAGCGGGAAATCGGCCTGTCCCTGCCAGCGCGATTCGGCGTTGCCCACTGATTCTCCGTGACGGAGCAGGGTGATTTGAAAAGGCTGCGGGCGAGTGTCATTCATCTTTCTTTTCCCCTTTGACCAGGTAAATCGGTCTGCGTTTCACTTCCTGAAAAATGTAGCCGACGTACACGCCGATAAAACCGAGCAAGGCCATCAACATCCCGCCGACGATAAGGATGACGAACATCAGCGAACTCCAGCCCGGCGCAAGGTTGGAGGTGCGTCCCGTCACCCAAAACGAAAGGACATACGCCATCTCCGCCGCCGCAAGACAGAACAAAACGCCGCCCAGACTCAGCCCCACGTAAAGCGGCACAAGCGAAAACGAAAAAATCGCGTCCATCGCAAGGCGGATCATTTTGCCCAATGAATATTTTGAAACGCCGCCGATTCGTTCGTCGGGCTGGTACGGCAGGATCACCGTCGAAAAACCGATCCACGAAACCATGCCGCGCAAAAAGCGATGATATTCCGGCATGGATTTGAGCGCGTCGAGCGCGGGCCGCGTGAGCGCGCGAAAATCCGCCGCGCCGGGCAATACCTGCGTGCCGCTGATGACGTTGATCAAACGATAGAACAAACCCGAAGTCCATTTTTTGAACGACGCGGGCCGGGCTTCATCCATGCGCTGCGTTTGCACGATGTCGTATCCCTGCGAGATCAAATTCAACATTTGCGGAATCATCTCCGGCGGGTGTTGCCCGTCGCCGTCGAGCGTGATCGCAATGTCACTGCGCGAGGCATCCATGCCAGCCGTCAGCGCGGCCTGATGCCCAAAGTTGCGGCTGAGTTGGAGCAGGGTCACTCTCCGGTCTGAATCACAAATTCCTCGGAGCGTGGCAACTGTCCCGTCGTTTGAACCGTCATCCACATAAATAAAATGAAAATCAAAGGGGAGCGAATCCACCACAGCGCAAATCCGCTTGTGGGTGTGTTCGATCACACCCTCTTCATTGAAGACGGGGATGACAAGATCAACTGGTTTTTTGGAAGACATTGCGCGATTCTACCATGCGCCTCACAGCCTGACCCTGTGCCTGTCTCTGAGCAAACGGAGCGTTCTCTCCGCCTCGGCATTTTTCTGCTCACTGCTCCAGCCCAGCGATTCTCCCACCACGTCGGCGGTTTCCATCACGGCTTCCTTTGTCAATTGACCGAGCATGGCAAGCATGGTGCGGCGCAAAAGCAAATCGTCGAGACGCGCGGTCTTTTCATTTTGCGCAAGGAACATGATCTCGCGCCGCGTGTAAGATGGCAGTGATTTCAACGGCGCATCTTCAGAGCGTTTGATGAAATTGGCAACGGCCTCGGTGCGCGAACCGTAACGCGAATACAAAACCTGGAGCCGTTCTTTTTCAAGGCCCGTCCATGCGGCAAAACCTTCGATCTGGCGTTTTTGTTCTTCGGGGTCGGTGGCAAAACCGCGCCCGCCGCCGATGACGAGATCGCGCGTATCCCTCTGACGGCGAATGCCGAGAAACGCCAGCGCCTTGTCTGCCACCTGCTCCGAAAACGCGCGGAAGGAGGTCCACTTGCCGCCGATGAGCGAGTAAATCGGGAAGTTCAAATTCGTCCAATCGCCGCTCAACACTTCGATGTGATGATCGCGGCTGTATTGACCGGTCGTCTTTGCCCCACTGCTTCCCAGCGGACGCACGCCCGTAAAACGAAAGACGATCTGCTCGTGTTTCACTTTGATATCCGGGAAGACACGCGCGACCAAATCAATGAAATAATCCACTTCTTCGTCGGTGCATTGGGCCTCGTCGGGATTTTCGATCTTGATATCCGAGGTGCCGATCAACACGCGGTCCTGCAAGGGGAAGAGCAAGACAATGCGGCCGTCTTTGTTCTCGAAGAAGAATTCGTTTTCGCCGATGGCCGCTCGCAGTTCGGGGTTGTCAACGACGATGTGCGAACCCTTCGTCCCGCCGACGGAATGCGTGGAAAGTCCCATGCTGTGATTGACAAAATCAATCCACGGGCCAGCCGCGTTGATGACCAGTTTCGGGCGCACTTCGTAGGTCCGGTCGGTCAGTTCATCGCGCAAAATGACCGTGTCCTTTTCCCCGCTCACCACGCTGACGTAATTCACTGCGCGCGCCCGCGGGTCATCCGCTTCGCCGTCGAGCATGATCTCCAGCGCAAGCCGCTCCGGGTTGGAGATCAGCCCGTCGTAGTATCTGGCCGTGTTGACGATTTCAGGATTCAAACGAGGCCAGCGTTTCAACGATTCGGCGCGCGAGAAAAACTGATGGCGCGGAACCGTTCGCGTTTTGCCGGTGTAGGCGTCGTACATGATCAATCCGAGTTTGATGATGACCGATCCGCGCTCGGAGGGTTTATCGAGCCAGCCCATGAATTTCAGCGGCGCGTTGAACAGCCCCGAAAAATATTTGAAGATGGGAATCGTCGTCGGCAGCGGGCTGACGATGTGCGGCGCGTTCTGGATCATGCGGTTGCGCTCCCCCACCGCCTCGCGCACCAGACGAAATTCGCCGTTCTCCAAATAACGGATTCCGCCATGCGCCATGTGCGAAGAAGCCGCGCTCGCCCCGGAGCAAAAGTCGCCGCGATCCACGAGCAAAACGTCCACGCCATTCAACGCCAGATCGCGGAACGTGCCGATGCCGTTGATCCCCGCGCCGACGATCAGCACGGAGATTTCGGGATTTGTTTTTAATTGATTCAAAATATCTTGACGGTTCATATTTTTTCCTAATCAGAGTTGCAGGTCACAAGTTACAGGTTACAAGTTACAGGTATCTGCGGAGGAACGTACAACCCGTAACTGTATCTCGTATCTTGTTACTTTATTCAACCCAATCAAACGTTCTTGTGACAGCCTTCTTCCAACCCGCATACAACTTTCCACGCAGACCGGCATCCATCTTCGGCGTCCATTCCTTGTCTTTGCCCCAATTGGCGCGGAGTTCGTCGTAATCCTTCCAAAAGCCCACCGCGAGTCCCGCCGCGTATGCCGCGCCAAGCGCAGTCGTCTCCGCCACCTTCGGGCGCACCACCGGCACATCCAAAATGTCTGATTGAAATTGCATCAGCAATTCATTGAACACCATGCCGCCGTCCACTTTCAACGCGGTCAACTTCACGCCCGAGTCGGCTTCCATCGCATCGAGCACTTCGCGGGTTTGAAACGCCGTCGCTTCCAACGCCGCCCGCGCAATGTGACCCTTCGTCACGTAGCGCGTCATGCCGACAATCGCCCCGCGCGCATCGGACTTCCAATATGGAGCGAACAATCCCGAGAACGCAGGGACGAAATAGATGCCGCCGTTATCTTCGACGGAAGAAGCCAGCGCCTCCACCTCCGCCGACGACTGAATCAGTCCCAAATTATCTCTCAGCCACTGAATCAGTGCGCCGGTGATGGCAATCGAACCTTCCAAAGCATAGACCGCTTTTTGACTTCCGATCTTATAACCAAGCGTGGTGAGCAATCCCGATTTCGAAGGGACAGGAATCTCGCCCATGTTCATCAACATGAAACAGCCCGTGCCGTAGGTATTCTTGGCTTCGCCCGCGCTGAAACAGGTCTGCCCGAAGAGCGCCGCCTGCTGATCGCCCAAATCCCCGGAGACGGGAACGCCTTGCAAATTGCTCCCGCCGCCGTCCCCGGCGGCGCGGACGCCGCCTTGAGCAACGTATCCGTAAATTTCTGAAGACGATTTGATCTGTGGCATCATCGCGCGCGGAACATCGAGCAGGCCCAACAGTTCATCGTCCCAATCAAGGGTGTTCAAATTCATCAACAACGTGCGCGAGGCATTCGTCACATCGGTGACATGCGCCTTGCGGCCGGTCAAATTCCAGATGACCCACGTATCCATGTTGCCGAAGAGCAACCCCCCTCTTTCGGCTTTGGCGCGCGCGCCTTCCACATTATCCAAAATCCATTTTATCTTTGGGCCTGAAAAATACGTCGCCAGCGGAAGCCCCGTCTTTGACCGAAGTCTGTCCTGCCCGCCCACCTTTGCCAACTCATTGCAAATGACATCCGTCCGCGTATCCTGCCAGACGATGGCGTTGTACACCGGCCTGCCTGTGGACTTTTCCCACACTACCGTCGTCTCGCGCTGATTCGTAATCCCAATCGCGACGATCTGCCCACTGCCCACTAATGACTGATCACTGTTTACTGGCCCTTCGACTGCGCTCAGGGCGAACTGATCACTGATCTTCCCCATCGCCCCTCTCATCACCTCCTGAGTCCGCTCCCAAATCTCCAGCGGATCATGCTCCACCCAGCCCGGCTTCGGGTAAATTTGACGATGTTCCTTCTGGTCAACGGCAACCACATTCCCCCCATGATCGAAAATGATGAAGCGGGTACTGGTCGTACCCTGGTCTATCGCGGCGACATAGTTGGTCATGGCATCCTTCCTTGGGGCAATTGTAAAACAAAAAAACAGTCCCCGCCAATCTCTGGCAGGAACTGTTCAAAATTACGCATCACGCATTACTTTGCCGTCTTGCGCGCCCGCGGCTTCTTCTCCACAACAGGCGCTTCTTCCACCACCGCCTCCACCACAACTTCCTCCTCTTCTTCAACTTCGTCCGAACTTTCAAAGAAGTTATACAGAAGCACTGCAAACGTCGCACCGATCAACGGCCCAAACAAGTAGATCATGTAGGTGAATGGACTGGTAAGACTCGGCTGTGAGAAAATCGCGGGGCCGAACGTGCGCGCCGGATTCAACGATCCGCCGGTGAATGGGCCGCCAACCATGATCGAAAGCGCCAGCGTCATGCCGATGGCCCAGCCTGCAAACCGTCCACCCTTGCCGCTGACCGCCGTATGCAAAACCGTGTTCAGAAGGAAGAAGGTCAGAATCGCCTCCATCACCATCGCCCACACAGGAGCCGCATCGGTGAGCGCGCCAACCGTCGCACCGGCGTCAATGGTACCGCCCGACACCACCGCCGCCATAATCATCTTGAGCACGAACGCCGCAAGAATCGCACCCGCAAACTGGGCAATCCAATAAAACACCGCCTGCCCCCAACTCACAACATTTTTCAATGCAAGGGCAAAGGTCACAGCCGGGTTGACATGCGTGCCGGAAATGTGTCCATAGGCATAAACAAAAACCGCCAGCGTCAACCCGTGCGCCAGCGCCACGCCCAGAAATCCCAGGCCAAAATTTTTGTTGAGAATTCCAGCCGCCGTGCCGACAAATACCAGCGCAAAGGTGCCGATGAATTCGGCAAGAAAAACTTTTGAATTGAACATCTTCTTCTCCATTGAAATGATTTGAAGGATATAACCCGCGTGGTCTCGATACGCTACGCAGTTGACCAATCCCTTGCTCCGGCTAAAAAGGATTTGCCCGGCATGGCTTTTTTGCCCGCAGGCTGGACTTCCTCCAAAATCAATGCGCCGTCGGTGGATTGAACAGCCGGTCGCCCCTCGACCGTGAACCTGCTTCCGCTTGCCAGGCTTTGATCTCCGCCGACAGTGGATGCGCGCAACACCTTGAGCGGATTCCCGTTCCAGGCGAACCACGCGCCCGGCCAGGGATTCATCGCGCGCACGCGGCGTTCCAGGTCAATGGCGGGTTGCGAGAAATCCAACAGACCGTCTCCCTTCTTCAACATCGGCGCATACGTGGAACCTGCTTCGGGTTGAGGCACGGGTTTGAGATCGCCGGATAAATATCCGGGCAGGGTCTCGATGAGCAGATCCGCTCCCAGCGTGGACAATGCCTGTGAAACGGAACCAGCCGTATCGGTCGGCTCGATGCGAATGGACTTCTTCGCAAGCATGGGGCCGGTGTCGAGTCCCGCATCCATTTGCATGATCGTCACGCCTGTTTCTTCATCGCCGTTTAAAATCGCGGCAACGATGGGAGCCGCCCCCCGCCAGCGCGGAAGCAGTGAAGCATGGACGTTGATACAGCCGTGGCGCGGCAAACTCAGCACATCGGGTTTCAATATCTGCCCAAACGCCGCAACGACGATGAGATCGGGTTCCCACGCGCGGAGTTGTTCCATCGCTTCGAGCAGGCGCAGTTTTTCGGGTTGCATGATCGGAAGGTTCAATTCCAGCGCAAGGGATTTGACCGGCGGCGGTTTCAATTCACGCCCGCGCCCCGAAGCACGGTCGGGCTGTGTGACGACGCCAACCACCTGATATTTCATTGCAAGTGCGGAGAGGGTTGGCAATGCAAAATCGGGAGACCCCATGAAGACAATGCGAAGAGACATGTTTCGATTTTAACATACACTGAACACGGGCATGGCTCGCGCTTTGATTCGGCCACCGGGCAAATGGTATCTGTGCAAGGCATGACAGTACTCATGGGTGGAAATGTGCCGGTTGCAGGTTGCCGGGAATGGTTGTAAAATACTGCAAATCCAAAACCAACTTATTCGGAGGAATAAATCATGTCTCAAGCACCTATGTCACCTGATGTCACCAGTGATGATAAATTGTGGGCGATGCTGGGTTATATTTTCCCGGTTATCGCCATCGTTGTTCTTTTCATGGAGGACAAGAAGAATCGCCCATACATCAAGTTCAATGCCGTGCAGTCCTTGGTCGCCACCGTTGTCTTGTCCATCCTTGCAACAGTGACGTTCGGCTGTGGCAGTATCCTCTTCCTCGTCATGTTCTATTGGGGCTACCAGGCATATCAGGGACAGGACGTGAAGATTCCGATGATCAGCGATTTCATTCGCAATCAGGGTTGGGCATAGTTTTTTCGTTCCGAAAGAGACTCGCGGCAGTGCCGCGGGTCTTTTTGTTTAACACCTCACGCGTACCGCAAGATTTATCTTGCCCGCGCAGGCGCAAAATGAATTTTGCGGTACAAACCGTGCTATGATAGACTCTTTTCACAATCACAAAAGGAGAATGCGATGAACGAACAAATGCAACCACCGCCGCTGCCCCTTACGCCCGAAGAAGAACGGCAATGGGCAATGATCGCCCATTTGGGTGTGCTGGTCAATCTGGTCTCAGGCTTTTTGGGACCGGCCGTGCCGCTGGGAATTTACATGATCTACAAAGACCGTTCGCGGTATGTGGCGTATCAATCCCTGCAGGCGTTGATCTTCCAACTCATCTGGTGGGTCGGCGGCGGCATGCTGACGGGAATCGTCTGGGCGATCACCGGTGTATTGAGTTCCGTCATCATCGGCATTGTATGTATTCCTTTCGCCTGCGTGATCACGCTCATGCCGCTGGTGGCATTGGGCTACGGGATTTACGGAGGCGTTCAAACCAGTCAGGGACAGGATTTCAAGTATTGGCTCGTCGGCGATTGGGTACGGAACACGTTCACAGGGTAGGTCAGGCTTGAAGCCTGAAAATCTTGAATATGGCTGGCGGATTGCAAATCCGCCCTACAAAAAACATCCCATCTCGTTAGAAATGGGATGTTTCGTTATTCAGGAGATTCTTCGTCGCCGGAAGATCACCGGCTCCTCAGAATGACAGGCGATTACGGAATGCTTCCCGCCAGATCGGAGCCGAGGCGGATTTCGATGTCAACTGTCGAAGCGGGATCGGGGTTGAAGCGAATGTTTGAACTGGGAATGCCGAAGACAGCCTGCAAATATTTCACGGTATATAGTTTTGGCCCGTACACGATGATGAATGTCGAAGAATAGACTTCACCGGCGGCGCCAACTTCGGTCACGTTCATGCCTTGCGACTGGAAGAAGGTCCCAGCGCGTTGATCGAGACCCGGAGTGAAAGTGCCATCCAAAATACGGACGCGGGCTTCTTCGTCGCGCATCAACACAGCAGGCTCACCCTGAGCCAATGGGCTGGTGGGCCCGGTGGTGGTGAAAATCTCATCGCGCAACACACGCACTTTATCCATGATGGGCTTCATCACACTGGCGGCCTGTCCGGCAAGGGTTGTGTTATCGAATGTCACCATATCCGTGCCGATGATGCCGGTCTTGATGCTTTCGCGGGTGATGTCCTTGCCAAGCACAGCCAGTTTGATGGCCGTATCCAACGGCATGTTGGTGTGGATGCCGCTCGAAAGTTCCGCGTACATTTCAGGCGCCTGAGCGATCAACGAGGGGAAGACTTCGGGGTCGAAAATCTTCTGTTGAAGCGCGAAGATCACCTGCTGCTGGCGTCGGGCGCGATCCATGTCGCCGCCTTCGGTCTTGCGGGTGCGCGCGTAGGCCAGCACCTTCCAGCCGCACAATTTACGTTCGCCGCCGGGGGTGATGACCACATGGTCTGTTCCTCCGCCAACCGGGTCGAGCACGAGAATTTCCTCGGGCACCACGTAAATACAGCCAAGTTTGTTCACGAGATCAGTGAAGGTGTTGAAATCCACCTGTGCGTAGTAATCCACCGGCACGCCCAGCAATTGCTCTACCGTCTTCATGGCAAGGCCGGCGCCGCCGCCGGGCAACTTTGCGCCCGCGCCGCTGGAATAGGCCGTGTTGATGCGGCTGTATCCAAAGCCCGGAATGTTCACCCACAGATCGCGCGGAATGGATAACATGCCCGCTGTCTTCGTGCTGGGGTCAATTGTAAAAAGGATCATCGTATCGGAGCGCGGCGGGCCTTCATTCGCCTGCCAGTCGCGGTAAT
>JBBIUO010000014.1:3835-9564 GCA_037440205.1 Chloroflexota bacterium | reverse complement strand
GAACAGGATGTTGATTCGGCTGGCTCCGTCCCATGCGGGGGGCAGGGGAACTTCGGGAGCGGAAGGCGCCGGTGTGGGGGGCAGATCTGCCACAGCGGGCGTGCCTTCGGTGGTTGACGTCAAATCCGGGCCAGCAAGCGCGGCGGCAGAAGCGCCGCCGCATTTGGCCGGCGCTCTACCGGGCAGGCCGGTCAGTTGCCAGCAGGCGGTGAGATTGCGCGAAAAGACAAAAGCCCCCACTCCCAGCGCCAGGGTCACTACCCAAAAGATGATTCCCCCAATCGAGGGGCGTCCAAATTTAAATTTGGGGAGTTTTATTTTCTTCAGAAATTCAAATCGATTCATTATGTTCTACACCTCAGGGCTTAACATATACCATATTTAGCCCAAGTCGTTCCAAGCCCTCCTGCGCCCAATATTGCAACAGCGCCGATTCTTCACCCATCGCCTTCATCATCACAGGGATGGCGCGATGATCGCCGATTTCGGACAGCGCACGCAAAGCAAGAATACGGATGCCGGTCGGCGCTTCGCTTCGACCAGGCTCAGCGCGGGCTTCCATGACTTTGAGCAGGCTCGGCACTGAAGGAGCACCGATCTTGACCAGGGCTGTTCCTGCCAAACCCGCCGTGAGAGAGTCTTCGTCGCCGAGCGCTTTGATCAACGCCTCGACAGCACTTTCATTCGGATGACTGCACAGGGCGAGGGCAGTGGCGGCACGCACTTCCGGCGCTGAGTCACTGAGAAGCGGGAGCAGGTCTTCGGTCCGCGTGTGAGGCGAGGCGGCGAGGGCGCGCACCCCCCACCAGCGGATATCCGCATCGTCGGCGCGGGTCAAATCCAATAACGCGGGAATCGCCGCCGCTCCCAATTCCACAAGCGCGGGGATGGCGTTTTCAGCGCGGGCATCATCGCCGCTGGTTAATTCATTCAACAGTTCTCGCATTGTTATTTTTCAGGCGGTGGGATGGGGAGCGCGTCCTGCGCGGTGTTGATCCATTTATCGCCTTCGTCAATCAACATCACGGGGATGTCGTCCACGATGGGATATTTGCGGCCACAGTCCTGGCAGATGAGCCAGGCGTCCTTGTGCAAGACGAGGATGCCGCTTTTTTCGCGCACGCAATTGGGGCATCGTAAAATTTCAAGCAGTTCTGAACTGACCATGAGGTCTCCTTTTCGAGAAAAGATTGTACCATGTGAAAATATTTCGGATTTGCGCTCTTTCTTCACTCAGGTTTTTAACGCAAAGGCGCAAAGACGCGAAGTTTTGTTTTTTTACTAAACCATTCACTACGCGGTGGATTCCGAGCCTGACAAGCCTTTGCCCAAAATTATCACAAGTCCGAGTTTCAGGTCTGTTACAGGAATTTAATATTTTTTCTTTGCGGCTCCGCGTCCTTGCGTTAAATTCCATGAAGATTCCACGAGACGCAATCTGGTTCCATTTACGTGTTTCCCCCGACGCAAATTTCATTTTTCCGAGCCAGTCGTTTCGGGTCTTCGGTGCCGGGGCCGTATTGACAGACCGCCTGCCACGGCTGGTAATGAGTTTGGAACTGATCGGTGAAATAGATTTGTCCATCGCGCCAGACCGTGCGGGTGACGTTCACATCCGCGCCTTGGGCGGCGTAATCCACCTGTTTGATCTGGTCGGCTTTCATTTCGGGATTTTCTTCGAGCAACGGCGGCGGCGGCGGGACGATATTGGTTGGGCCCGTGGTATTCCACTCGACAGTGCGCCCATCGGAAGTGGAATATAGTTTCCAGGTCAGGGCATCGCCGGATATGTAGGTTTCCATCAACATCCAGTAGGGAGTGTCGTTTTGGAATTTGAAATCCACGAGCGGGAAGTATACGGTGGCGTCCATGCCTGCGAGGTTGGGATCAATCGAGCCGCCGGCGGTCTTTTCATAATAAGAAACACGATAGGCGTGTGAATATCGTTCGATCACCGGGAAGCCCGCAAAAAACACCGTACGGAACAACGTGGTGCTGACCTGACACACTCCCCCACCCACGCCTTTGATGGTGCGCCCGCCGTAGATGATGAGCGCTTCGGCAAATCCGTTTTCGAGGCTCACGTCGCCCAGCACACTGCCCATGGAAAAAATCTCGCCCGGTGCAACCAGCACGCCATGAAAACGGCTGGATGCGGCTTCGATGTTTTGTCTGCGCTCGGCGCTGGAACCGTAAAAGTAGGTGGTTTGCTCGGAAATCAATTGAACGATTCCCAACTCTGCGCCGGTGGCTGTATCGGAGACCTGCGGCTGTTGCTCCACCACAACGAGATTGACGTTGTGCTCGCCGCGCAGGAGCGCATCGTTGATGGCGACGACGCTGGCTTCCACATCCATGGCGCGGCCCACGCTAGAGGAAGAAATGGGTTCGATCTGACCCGTTTCATCGTTGAATGTGAAGCGCGCGTTCATGGGTTGGCGATCCACATAGGTTTTGAGTTCGTTCAAGGATTGACGCAGGATGTTGGGATCGAGTCCCACCTGCATTTCGGTCGTGCCGTTGTTGTCAACGACGTTCACGGCAATCATGTTTGCAACGACGGAAATGTCGTAGGTCCATGGGCCGGGATCGCCATCGCGATAGTTCGGCACGGAAATAGTCAACGGCTGGCTGAGGATGCGGCGCGCGGCGTCGGCCTGAGAAGAGACATCCAATAATCGCGGTGCGGCCTCTTGAATCACGAGAGGCACTTCGCCATCGCGGAAGGTTTGCAATTGGGCTCCAAGATAGATGAGGGTCGCATCGAGGTTGAGCACCCGTCCAACCTGACCGGGCTGGGCAACCACGTTCGTGCCTTCGAGATGCAGATTTGCTTCGATCACAGGTTGATCCACTTGCAGGGCAATGCCTTGCAGGTAGGTGTACGCCACCCGCTGATCGAAGATGATGACCGGCGAAACGTCTGAGCCGAGTCCGCGGGCGCTGACCTGTCCCGACAGCGCGCCAAACAAGCCGCCGGAACGTCCAAATTTATAGGCGGCCAAGGCGCTTGCAGTGGGATCGAAGACCATGCCCAATTCCACCGGGGAGGCCACCCACATCTTATCCCCGGCGCGGAAGAGGATCTTGCCGGTATTCGGAAACGAAAGGGTCTGGCTCAATTTCAACGCGGCATCGTTGATGGACAGCCCGGAGACATCCACCCCGGCCACGGAAACGCCGGGGAAAATACGGCCTGCATACATCAACTGATAGCCCAGAGTCCATGCAATGGTAACGGTAAGGAAAAGAGAAAAACCGCCGACGAGAGCGGCAAGGAATTGTCTGGGGACATTGTGGTTGGAATTCAGGGTGGCGTTCATATTGAAATTATAACGAAAAATCCTTTCCGTTCGTGATGATTGAATGAGTTTTGGATTAGGAATCGGCATGGATCGTTTTCTGTAATGACGGATGTTATCGGGGTTTTGTTTCAAGGTACAATTCGGCCTTTCAAAGGAGTAGCCGATGTTCGAAGAACAGCCCTCGACCAATGAACAGCCTCAAACGACACTTGAAGGGCCATCCAAACCCAATTGGAGGGTTTGGATGGCAGCGGGAGGATGCGCGGTATTGCTTTGCGCGGCAGTATTTGTGGGATTGCTGGTCGTTGCGGGGCCGAAATTTGTCCAGCAGTTTTTCCCCAACCAGGTTGAGGTTGCGGGAGAACTTCCGCGCGAGACGACGCAAATTAACACAATGGGCGATCCGAATGCGCCGGTGCATATCATTGAATATGGCGATTTTCAATGCCCTATTGTTTGAGGTTTTGGAGTGAAACCGAGCCGCTCTTGATCGAGGATTACGTCAACACAGGCAAAGTGTATTTCGAGTATCGTTCGTTCCCGTTCCTCGGACCCGAATCCGTTTGGGCGGCGGAGGCCGCTTATTGCGCGGGCGATCAGGGCAAGTTTTGGGAATATCACGATACGCTCTATGCTAATTGGACAGGCGAAAACGTGGGGGATTTTACGCAGGAAAATTTGATCGAATATGCAAAGACGCTCGGTCTTGACGTGACCGTTTTCGAATCCTGCATCGGGGAGGAAACGCACAAAGGGACGGTGGAGCAGGACAAGGCGCAGGCGGAAGCGGACGGCGTCAATGCAACGCCGACGTTCATCGTCAATGGACATAAGATCGAAGGCGCACAGCCGTATCTCGTTTTCAAGGAGTTGATCGAGCAACTCCTCAATGGGACGTTGGATTCGCAAAGCGGATGAGTGGGTATAATCCGAGCATGAAATCATACGGTGTCCATTTTCAAAACGAACAGTTCACGTTGATCCACGACGATGTGCTGACCACGTCGCTTGTGAACGATTCCAGCGTGGACCTGGTGATCACGTCGCCGCCATACAACGTGGATATTCAATACAACTCGCACAAGGACGATGTTTCGTATGTGGAGTATCTGGAGTTCAGTCGAAAGTGGATGAGCCGTTGTTTCGAGTGGCTGAAAGACGACGGTCGTTTTTGCCTGAACGTGCCGCTGGATAAAAACAAGGGCGGCCAGCAAAGCGTGGGCGCGGATTTGACGACGATTGCAAAAGAGATCGGCTTTCATTACCATTCAACGATCGTTTGGAACGAGGGAAATATTTCGCGCAGAACGGCGTGGGGATCGTGGAAGAGCGCGTCGGCGCCGTACGTGATCGCGCCAGTGGAATTGATCATCGTTTTATACAAAAGGGACTGGAAGAAAACCAGCGGAAGCAAAATTTCAGACGTCGAACGCGACGAATTCATGGAGTGGACGAACGGTCTGTGGACCTTCAACGGCGAGAGCAAGAAACGCATCGGCCACCCCGCGCCGTTCCCGCTTGAATTGCCGCGGCGGTGCATTAAATTATTCAGTTATGTGGATGATGTAGTGCTCGATCCGTTCAGCGGGAGCGGCACGACTTTGATCGCGGCGGTGAACAACAACCGTAAAGGCATTGGCATTGATGTGGATAAAAAATACTGCGAACTGGCGCGCAAAAGAATTCTGGGAATTGAACCTGTAAAAGCAATAAAGAAAAAATAGCATGGCAAACTCCCGCAACAAATTTGACACAAAGGATTCGCTTGAGCTAGGCGAACATGCCGAGCATCTTTTTATTATTCTTGCTGTTAAGTTGGGCTGGAAGGTTTCAGCCTCATCGAAAGATGAAAACATTGACGAGCATTGGGATTATTTGATCGAAAAGGGGAACGAATCATTCAAGGTGGAAGTGAAAAGCAAAAAACGAGTCAGCAGGGATGACAAAGCCACACAACATGATCTCACCTGGGTCGAGATTCATGGCGTGCGCCCAAAAGATACGGGCTGGCTTTTCGGCAAAGCGGATTTGATCGCTTTTGAAAAAGAAAAATCATTTTTACTCGTCAGGCGGCTGGACGTGCTGGCGGTCGTCAATAAAAAAGTCAACCTCGTGGCAAAGGCGCATGATCCCAAAGACGCAGTTTATAAAATTTACACCCGTGACGGACGCAAGGACAAGTTGACCCTGCTCCCAACCAACGATATCGAAGAGATCAAATTTATGGAATGGAAAAAGGTGTGAACATGAAAATTTACCGTTTTGTTTCAATTGCCCTGATTCTCCTGTTGACCGCCTGCAACCTGCCGTCGTCTGTGCCGGATAACATCCCCGCTCCTGCCATTGCGACAACTGCCGCGCCGCCTGAGATCGCCCCGACAGAGACGGCTATTCCGCCTACGCCCATCCCAGTCACTGAAACAT
>JBBIUO010000014.1:3550-3825 GCA_037440205.1 Chloroflexota bacterium | reverse complement strand
CAGCCACCATTCCTGCTCCCACCGAAACCAGCGCGCCCACCGAAATTCCCACCGTGGACAGTTTGAAAGCCACCGTCACCGCCGATTTGCTCAGTTGCCGCTACGGTCCCGGCGCGGAATATCTTTACTTCTACGGTTTCAAAAAAAATTTCAAACTCACCCTAATCGGGCGCGCCCATGCGAGCAACTGGGTAATGGTTGGCGGACTCGAACGCCCATGCTGGGTGAACAAGAAATTCATCGAGGTAGAGGGCGATCCACAGACCTTGCGAGTC
>JBBIUO010000014.1:0-3540 GCA_037440205.1 Chloroflexota bacterium | reverse complement strand
ACCTACCCCGGGGGATATGAACTTCCCGAATCGCCGTACTACGCCGCGCCAATTGTATTGAGCGCAATCCGCGACCCAAACAATGCCAGCATGGTCACTGTCAGTTGGTCAGATATTGAGTTGCGCGCAGGAGATGAAGAAGATGCCGATATGTTCATCTACATCATCGAAGTGTGGCGCTGTGAAGGCGGGCAGATCATCTTCGACCCGCTCGCTTCCAACTACCCCGAAGTCACATTCGTGGATGAAGGAGGGTGTGCCGAACCGTCACATGGCAGGGTGTTTTTCCAGGAGAAGCACGGCTTTGCGGGGCCTGCTGATATTCCGTGGCCGTAGGCAATAAAAACTCAAAAGCCCATGAATTACCTCATGGGCTTTTTTATTTCATTTTATTGGCCTTGCAATACATCCTTTATTGACTGGAACTCAACCTTTTTCCCCTCTTTCTCCGACCATCTTTCAATTTCTTCAATATCAACCTGGTTATCTTTTGCAACCAGCACTGCCTGCCTCAAGGATTGTCTATCGCCCCAATGATAATAAGCAGCAAGCCTGTCTTTTACACAATCGGTTGGGGATATCACTCTCAAAGAGCCCGTTGAAAATTTGATCTCCTGTATCTGTTTAACAGGTTCATCACCTACAGTCAGTGGACCTGGTGGGAATTCAACAATGTACTTTGAATCAGGATGACGAAAATATCGATTCTCTTCCACAAACCCAATTTCCTCCATCGCTAATCTGAGTTTTCGCCTGCTAATCGAGTACACGTCAATCAGGTCAAGGTCTTTGGAAACATATTTATTGTTGCTATAAAGTGATACAGTTGCTCCGCCGGAAAGAACAACCTCTATCTTCTTTTCTTGTAAACATACAAAGGCTCCGAGTTCCAATTGGGTCATATCGGCAATAGGTTTCATAGCGGCTTTGCTCTGCGCCGGGGTCTGCGCCTGTTCATTTGAAGATCTTCCCGCACTTCTTCGGGATAGAACGAAAGCGCCTTTTCCAAAAGCGCCCTCAACTCGGCAAGAAACTGATATTGGGGATTAAACTCATACAGCCGGGTGCGTCCGGCAGTCTGGCTGACCAATACCCCGCCGGCCTCCAGGCCATCCATTTGCTTTTGAACCTGGTTGAGGCTGATGTTGAAAAAGTCAGCCATCTCTCGAGCGTATCCTTTTTCACGAGACAGAATAAACAACAAAACTTTCTCACGGACAGCGGATCCAAAGATTGGTTCTAGCATATCAAGACCTATTCAGTGGGTTATTTGACCTATTTTGTAGGTCATTTTACCAGATATTGAATAAAAGAGCGGGGATTTTTTTTAAATTATCAAACTGGGTATTGAATTTATAAATACAACTATTGACAAAATAAAATATTTTATGTAGAATATTTACAATAAACAACAATAGCAGTAAATATTATCAACTCAAGTCTAGATTTTCTTGAAGTTCAAAAAATCAGAAGGAGAATATCATGTCTGATTTCGCAATAGAAGCAAGACAACTGGTCAAGAAGTTCCCCGCCCGGCCTGGGACGGGGGATAAAGCCGTCGAAACAGGATCAGCCCAAAGTCCAGGAAAGAAGCGCTGGCAGTTTTGGAAGAAAGAGCCGCAGGCCATGTTCACCGCCGTCAACGGAGTCGATCTCCAAATCCATCGCGGCGAAATCTTCGGCTTGCTGGGGCCAAACGGCGCAGGCAAATCCACCACCATCCGCATGTTGTGCACGTTGCTCGAACCCACCAGCGGCACGGCAAGCGTCAATGGCTTTGATGTGGTGAAGCAGGCCAATGAAGTGCGACGCAGTCTCGGCACGGTGCTGGCGGGCGAACGCAGTATTTACTGGAAGTTGACCGGACGCGAAAACCTCGAATATTTCGCGGCGCTTTATCACATCCCTGCCGCGGTGACGAAAAAGCGCGTGGACGATCTGCTCGAACGCATGGAGATCAAAGACCGCGCCAACGAACTCGTGGAAAAATATTCGACGGGGATGCGCCAACGGATTGCCATTGCCAAGGCGCTGCTTGCCCGCCCGCCCATTCTTTTATTGGATGAACCCACGCTCGGGCTGGACCCGCAAGCGGCTCGCAACTTAAGGGAGTTGATCGCCACCTTGAAAGAGGAGGGCCACACCATCCTGCTGACGACTCATTACATGGAAGAAGCAGACCAACTCTCCGACCGAATCGGAATCATTGACACAGGCAAAGTCATTGCGCTCGATACGGCTGAAAACCTCAAGCGACGCATTGATCAAAAGGAGATCATCCGCCTCGAACTCACAGGCTGGCACGATGACTTGAACGAAAAATTGAAAAACATTTCAGGCGTTGAAACACTCACCACCCGCAAGCAAGGCGAAGCGGACTTGTGGGAAGTGAACATGCACTCCAGCAACAGCCGCGCCACTTTGCCGCGCATCGTGGAAGCCATCAGCGGCAACGGCACGAGACTGGTCAACATGAACATCGTCAAGCCTTCGCTGGAGGATGTCTTCATTCACCTGACGGGCAAGGCGTTGAGAGACTGACATGGAAACCACCCTTTCCCCTCGATCACTCGGCAAGCCCGGCATTGCATCTGACCTGCATGCCATCTGGGCAGTCGTCCGCCGCGAGTGGACGATCTTCATGCGTTACCCGTCGTGGATCATCGCGCTGTTCATCTGGCCGCTCATCTTCCCGATGATGTACATTTTGACGGCGCGCGCTCTTTCAGGTCCAGATGGAAGCGGATTACAAGTCTTCCTCAACACAACGGGAGCAACAGAATATATCGGCTACATCATCGTCGGCACCACAGTATGGATGTGGCAAAACATCGTGCTGTGGGATGTGGGCTTTGCGCTCCGCAGCGAACAAATGCGCGGCACGCTCGAATCGAATTGGCTCTCCCCCACCTGGCGCTTCGCCTACCTGCTCGGACACACGGGACCGCAGATCGTTTCGATGGTAATGTTCGTCGGGATCACGGCATTGGAATTCGGTCTATTCTTTGGCGTGCGGTTGAATGGCAATCCGTGGATGATCGGTTTGATGATGCTGGCCGCCATTCCCGCCATCTACGGACTGGGCTTTGCCTTTGCCAGTCTTGTCATCAGCGTGAAGGAAGCCAATGCTTTCGTATTCCTCGTGCGCGGACTGGTGATGATCTTTTGCGGAATCACCTTCCCGGTCAGTTTACTCCCGGGCTGGATGCAGACCATCGCCAAATTTCTGCCGCAGACCTATCTCATCCATGGGATACGCGCCGCCGCTTTCAACAATGCAGGCATCAATGACCTTCTGCCAGACTTGATTCCGATTCTGCTGTTCGGCGTATTTTGGATGGCGGTTGGATATTCCGCCTTTGTGTGGATGGAACGCCGCGCGCGAATCACGGGCGCGATTGGACAGTATTAGTTTGGAGACCCTAAAGGTTTCTCTTGCTATAACGGAATCCTGGTTTATTGAAAAAACCTTTAGGGTCTTTTGAGGTAACTACTCAGCAGAAAATGAGGCAAAATCGGGAAAGTAAGGCTGTCCGTCGA
>JBBIUO010000013.1:0-22207 GCA_037440205.1 Chloroflexota bacterium | reverse complement strand
CGGACTTTCAGATGCGTCCATGCAATCGGCTTTGTCCACACTGACAGCGCAACTGCTTCTTACCATCGTGCTGGTCTCCGCAACAGGCGTGCTGGTTGCCGTGTTCCTCACCTGGATTCTAACGCGTCCCATTCTCGCGCTGGTTGCCGCGACAAAAACCGTTGCCAAAGGTGATTTCACCCCGCGCGTCCCGCGTTGGGCAAATGACGAGATCGGCGACCTTGCCGATGCGTTCAACACCATGACCGAAGAACTGGCTCATACGGAAGAACTGCGACGCGAGCGCGAAGGCTTGCGGCGCCAGTTGATGGAAAAGGTAATCACAACCCAGGAGGATGAGCGCCGCCGCATTGCCCGTGAACTGCACGACTTCACCTCGCAAAACCTGACCTCTCTCATCGTCGGCTTGCGAATGATGGAAGCCCAGTGCGCCAACTGCGCCTCGCCCACCAAAGCCGCCGATCTGCGTCACGTTGCCTCGCACACCCTCGACGAAGTCCACGACCTGTCCATGCGCCTGCGCCCGCGTGTGCTGGATGACCTGGGGCTGTCTGCTGCACTAGAACGATTGGTATCGGAATGGCAGACCCGCTATAAAATCCCTGTGGATGTCGTCATTCAATTGAATGAACGCCTGCCAGGCGAAATCGAGACGGCGCTCTATCGCATCGTGCAGGAGGCATTGACAAACATTGCGCGCCATGCACAGGCAAAATCTGCCAGTATTCTGATCGAGAAACATGGCAACACCGTCCGAGCGATCGTGGAAGATGATGGCGTGGGGTTTGACATTAATACGAATCAAGGAGAACGCCATTTGGGATTGTTGGGAATGCGTGAGCGGGCCGAATTGTTGGGCGGTACACTTGTGGTTGAGTCAACTTCAGAACAAGGCACAAGCGTTTTTATTGAAATACCGTTGAGTCCCTCTCTCCTTTTGGAGGAGGGCAGGGGTGAGGGGCCGGGGGGGAGGGCATGACCACCCGCGTCCTCCTCGCCGATGATCACGCCGTCCTTCGCTCTGGATTACGGCTTCTGCTGACCAGCCAGAACGAATATATTGTGGTTGGTGAAGCCTCCAGTGGTACTGAGACTTTAACTCTTGCCGAACAACTTCAGCCTGACCTGATCATGCTTGATTTGAGTATGCCAGCATTAGGCGGGTTGGATGCGCTTCCCATCTTGAGAAAAATGGTTCCATCCGCGCGCATCCTCATCCTCACCATGCACGATGATCCGCAATATCTGCGGCAGGCGCTCAAACACGGTGCAAGCGGATATGTGCTGAAGAAGGCAGTAGATGCCGAATTGCTCTCTGCAATGCGTGCGGTCCTGCGCGGCGAGGTGTACGTCCACCCTTCGATGACTCGCGTATTACTGGAGGATATGCTTCCCGAATCCCAATCTGCCAACAAAGATGACGCCTGGGATAGCCTAAGCGAACGCGAACAGGAAGTACTCAAAATGGTAGCACTGGGTCACACCAGCGCCGAAATCGCCAACAATCTGAGTCTCAGTGCAAAAACTGTTGAAACGTACCGTGCCCGAGGAATGGAAAAGCTTGGTCTGCGTTCACGAGCCGCGTTGGTGAAATTTGCGTTGCAGGAAGGTTTGATCAAGAAAGATTGAATGAATAACGGGAATCCATGCAGTAACCGGGTCAACGAATCCAGCGCGTCGATTCGTCAGCGCGTGCAAGCCGCAAGAGATATTCAACTCAATCGTTTTTCAAAGGATCAATCTGAAATCGTCTGCAACGCTGATACACACGTCGGGGAGATTCGGCAGTTTTGCCGGTCGCAGGCCGAAGGCATCGCACTGAGCCGTGCCGAAGCGTCAAACTTTGATACGAGCGGCGACATCGCCAACTGCTTCTGTAAATCATCCACTCCCGACTGCCTTTTCTGAAGACAATCGGGAGTGGATTTTTTCATTCGCGCAATGAAGTTCAGGTCGTCCTGGCAACCTGCGTTTCCACAGGACGGGCAACGGGAGTCTTCGGCAACGGCTTCATTCCACACAGCCAGCGCACGACGTTGACGCGGCGGATGAGGTATTCGTAGATCGCCATGATGACGATGAAGGAACCTGCCGCGATGATCGCCCATTTCGAGAAATCAGAGATGTTCCAGCGCACGACGAAGTAACCGATGACGAGCAGGACGGTCTGGTGCAGGATGTAGAAGCCCATGACTGCCTCAGATGCATATTTGAGGAAGGGCGTGTTGGAGGTCAGGTTGTGCATCCCGAGGCCGATGATGCCGGGGAGCAAGGCGCAGCCGCTGAAGACCCAGACCATGTCGCCCAGCGCATCTTGCAGTTTTGCCAGGGCGGGATTCATCTCGAAGATGAACAGGATACCGGAGAAGAGCAATCCCAAACCCAGGTTGTACCAGCGCATCCGCTTGATGTTTTCCTGCAAACGTTCATGGGAGGCGATCACAAATCCGTACAGCAGATGGAAGATGTAGAACAGGAGAGGCCAACCGCCCAGCCCCATCTCCCAGTCAGTGTCGCTCGTGAAAAGGTGCAGGGTCAGGATCGGGAGCGCCAGAGCCAGCCACAAGGTCCAGGGAGAAGCGAAGAGGTTTGCAATCTTCTCCGTCACGCCGCGTCCGCTTCCCTTCAACCATCTGAATAGCGGATACAACGTCACGCAGTAGATGATCAGGATAAACACGTACCACATGTGCATCCCGACGAAGGCGAAGTTGCCGGGGCTTCCATCGCCCAGATACACGCCGTTGAAGTAATGCGGCAGGAAGGCAAAGAACGAGCCGCTGAATTGACCATGCGTGATCCGCTCCAGGTAGACCTGCAACGGCGCATACGTAAACACTGCCACCAGCAGAGGGATGAAGAGGCGCAGGAATTTATCCTTGAAGAAGGTGCCGGCGCCGCCCTTGTTCATGGCGTAGAAGATGCTTGCGCCGGAGAGGATGAAGATCAACGGCATCATCCAGATTTCCATGAAGCCTTCGAGAATTTCCACCCATTGATAGGTGGCGGCGTTCTTGACGTGCCAGTCTCCGATGTTGAAGAAGCGCGTCGAGTGATAGAGGAAGACACTCAGGATGGCGAGGACTCTCAGCCAGTCGAGATCGTACCTTCGTTGAACAGATTTGGTTTCCATTGCATTACTCCTTTTTTAGAAATTACGCGGTGGGATGAGAACTCAAAATCAGCACTTCACGAAAGCGCGTATTTGGCGTTCTCTACCGCCGGTTTTGCGTTAGAGAACGCAAACTACGCGAGGTTTTCGTGATCTACTGAAAATGGTTTGAACGATATTTTGCACGGATGCACCCTTGACAATGAAGGCATTTACACCGGCATCCCGCGCCCTCATGCGCGCCGACTCATAATCATGCACGGTGAGGGCAATCACTTTACAGGAAGGAATTCGTGATTTGATCTGCCGCGTCGCGTCATAGCCATTCATCACCGGCATTTCCAAATCCATCAAAACAGCATCGGGTTTCAGGGATTCGACTAGGCGGATCGCGTTCCGCCCGTTCGCCGCTTCGCCGATGATCTCAACTTCGCCGGAGATGGATAATGCTGTGCGAAGGTCGCGGCGAACCTGTTCCACATCGTCCACAATCAAAACGCGGGTGGGGGTCATTGGCTCACCCGTTACGAAAAAAAAAGTTTGGAAGACTTTCTCGAATTCGTCCGCGTTCACTTCGGGGATGGATTGCGTTGAAAGCGCAGCGGGAAGCGGAGCGAGTAATTCGTTTGCCAATTCTTCTTCGTCGAAGTCAAAGCCGTAATCGCGGGAGGAGGCGGAGATTGGTTCTTCGGGCGCGACGACAAAGTTGTAAAGCATCACAGGGTTTATTAGGGTTTGGGTGTTCATGGGAAATTCCTTCTCTTGAAACTTACATCCCCACTATAAGCATTTCCCCTCTTTGACGCATCGGAAGCGGGAATGAAATCAGCCTGCGATTACAGGCTGATTTATGGACTACGACTTGAGATGTAGGAGTAGGTCGGAGGTCGGAGAAGATCGTTTACCACAAAGGGCGCGAAGTGTCACAAAGGAAACCACACAAGGTTTCTTTTGTGCTCCTTTGTGATACTTCGTGGTTGAGGATGTCGGGGATTTTGCGGGGGCCTTAACTGCGCGATCAACGAACGCAACTGGGCGAGCGCATCCCCGGTCATTTTTTGCAGGCGATCCAACTGATCGGGAACACGGGCAGGCTCACGGTCGAGCAGGAGGCGGGCAGATTGCGAAGTCAACGTGATGGAGAAGATCGCCTGGCTGACCGAGTCGTGCAATTCGCGCGCCAGGCGGTTGCGTTCCTGTGAGTTGCGGCTTGTCGAGAAAAATCACCGCGCCGCGCAGGGCGACTGCGGCAAAGAGCAAGTACACGCCGATGGTGCGCATCAGTTTTTATCCATAATCAGCACTTCACGAAAAGTCTTCGTAGTGGCGACTTCAGTCGCTTCTTGCACGAACGACTGACGCGAAGCGGTTACTACGTTTTCGTGATCTAATGATAATCAATCTTCTTCTCCCGGCAACTTGAGCGATTCAGATTGCTTCGTCGGGTCTCGACTGCCTGCGTCTCGACCCTCCTCGCAATGACATACTTTACGAGCGCATCAATTTTTATCCGTGGTCAATCCGTGACGCAGGGCATAGATGGCGGCTTGTGTACGGTCGTCCAGATTCAATTTGCCGAGAATGTTGCTGACGTGCGTTTTGACGGTCTTCTCGCTGATGACGAGTTTTTCCGCGATCTCGCGGTTGTTCCTGCCGTCGGCAATGAGTTGCAAAACTTCGCGCTCGCGTTCGGTCAGGTCGGTTTCGGAATCGGCATTCGCACGTTTGGGAGTCGGCACTTCCTTTGCCGCCACAGCAGACATCAGTTTTTTGGCAACATCGGGATGCAGCTGCACTTTGCCGAGATACACCTCGCGCACGGCTTGAACCAATTCGTTTGGCGGAATGTCTTTGAGCAAATATCCCTGCGCGCCCGCGCAGATGGCAGGCAGAACTTTATCCTCCTCCCCAAAACTGGTCAGGATGATGATGCGCGAACGCGGACTGACTTCCATGATCCTGGGCGCGGCCTGCAAGCCGTCCATTTCGGGCATCATCAGGTCGAGCAGAATGACATCGGGCTGGGTCTTCTTCGCCAGTCCCACCGCTTCGAGTCCGTTGGCGGCTTCCCCCGTCACTTCGATGGGCAGTGTGGGGGTATCCTGCAATTCCAAAAACGTCCGCAAGCCCTGGCGCACCATGGCGTGATCGTCGGCGATCAAGACACGAATTTTTTCGCTCATGATTTTCTCCTCAATGCCCGATAGCCCGTGTTCAGTTATCGTACCAAATCATCTGGTTCCAGAAGTATTATACAACCTTCCCAATGACGGATGATTCACCTCCCATACTTCCTTTTCAATTTCTCCGCCGCTTGATTCAACTCCCCAGCATTCCTCTGAATCTTCCTGATCGCCGCCACTGCATCATTCACACCCTTTATCCCCGCGCGAAAAATGGACTCGTCCAGCCAGACGGCTTCGTGTTCGCAGGCGCGAGTCGCTTTGGGCAGATTCATGTTCTTGAAATCGAAATATTCGGGGAAGGCATTTGGCACAGCCAGTTTTGATTTCTGCGGTTGGAATAACTCGTAGTTGTGCATGGCTTCGTAGCCTGTCCAACAGCCCACGCCTTCCGCATCGAGTGCGGCGCAAAGGAGGTCGTGCTCCAGGCCAAATTCATTTGGATCAATTGCAAAAATATAGCGATAGAACGAACGCGTCGTGTGGCGCGGATCGCGTTTCAGTACGCGCACACCTTGAATTTCACTCAAGGATTCGTCCATGTATGCCGCCATCTCTTCGCGTTGACCTGCCTGCGCGGGGAATCGTTCAATTCCCACCAATGCCATTGCCGCCTGCAATTCGCTCATGCGGAAATTCCCGCCCTGAATCGAAAGACCGTTCGTATTTTCTTCTCCGCCGCCCAATGCGTGAGGACGACCACAGTCAATGATCGAAGCGGCGAGCGCGGCATGTTCAGCAGATTTGCATAACAAGATTCCGCCTTCGCCCGAAGTGAGCGTCTTCGACGATTGCAAACTGAACGAGCCGAAGTGACCCATCGTCCCTGCGCCTGAGCCGTTCCATTTTGCGCCGTGCGCGTGCGCGCAATCTTCGATTACGATCAAGTTATATTTTCCCGCTAGCGTCATGATCGCATCCATATCCGCCATTTGATGGCCGAGATGAACAGGGATGATCGCTTTCGTCTTTGACGTGATTGCTTTCTCAACAGCCTTCGGGTCGATGCAGTAGGTGTTTGGATCAACATCCACAATGACGGGAATCGCGCCCGCTCCCATCGGCGCGGACGCAGTGGCCTGGAAGGTGTACGCAGGCACGATGACTTCATCCCCCCAGCCGATGCCCGCCGCGCGAAGTGCCACTTCCATTGTCACCGTTCCATTGATCATCGGCACGGCATAACCGCCGCCTTGCATCTCGGAAAATTTCTTCGCCAGTTCCGCCGTCTTCGGGCCAGGATAGGGAAACCCGCCCCAGCGCCCCGACTTGATGACTTCGGTCACCGCATCAATATCGCGTTGATCCCACACAGGCCATTGGGGATATGGTTCGGTGCGGATTTTTGCTCCACCAAGGATTGCAAGTTCAGACATAACATCTCCAATTTACGATTTACGATTTTGGATTTACGATTGACACTGCTCACTGCTCACTGTCTACTGATAACTGATCACTGCCTCTACTTCACCAACTCCTTCGCCGTCTCGATCAACCTCTCCCGCATCGGGTAGGGATCAATCCCCGCCATCTGCATTCCCAACATCAACGGTCCAACCACAGGCGGCCCATCCAAACGAATCAACTTCGCCTTCGGCAAATGCTTTTTCACAACCTCACGCATCGGCTTGATGATGATCTCGCCCGCTTCGAAAATACTGCCCGATTGCACGATCTCCACTTCCTCGTTTTCCATTTCGATCTGACGCGCCACCGCAACGGCCAGCCAGCCCAATTCCTCGCCCGCCCAGTGGACGATTTCCCTCGCCGCATCATCTCCATCCTCCGCGGCCTTGATGACTTCAATCGCAACGAACGGAAACAAATGATATTGCTGATTTGAAATCCCTTCCATCAAATCCATTTCATCTTTCGCGCCCGTGGCCTCCAGCAAAATTTTCGTCAGCGCCGTCGGTTCCGCGCGTTTGATCCATGCATGGTTCACAGCCTGCAACGCCCGCATCGCAATCTCGATCCCGCCACCGTGTTCGCCGAAGGTCGTGCCGTTGCCAACGATGCGCCCTTCTTTCCCATTTTTATTTCGTCCGCGGCAATTGTTGGACGACCCCGCCGTCACATTCACGCCCACGCCATGCGACGTTCCGCAAATCAAACCACTCACGCCATCGTTGACGATTTCCAGCGGGCAGGATAATCCCAGCTTTGAGATGGTCTGCAAATGGGCTTCTCTATCGGACGGAAAATCGTATCCTGCCACGCCGAAGCCTGCTCCAGCGATATGGGCAGAATCTACCCGCGACATTTCCCTCGCTCCCTCGAACGACTCCTGCAAAACACTCAACAGCCCGTCATAGCCCACACCTTGATGATTCCCTCCCCACGACTTACCAAACCCAACGCATTGACCCGTCTCATCCGCGATCAACGCATGAGTCTTCGATGAACCGACGTCAATTCCGAGAAAAAATTTCATCCACACTCCACTGCTCACTGCTCACTGAACTGCGGCAGCCACTGTTTATTTGTCTCCAGCATATCATCCATCACCTCTTGAACCTTGTCTGCACTCGGCCCCAATGGATTGGTGAGCAAAGCCTGATACATCGCGTTCCTGTCGCCATGTACCGCGGCTTCGACGGTGAGGATTTCGTACATCTTCACCTGGGAAATGAGTCCGAAGCACGAAGCAGGCAACGGGTCGGTGGGAAGCGGGTGAATTCCATCGTGATCCACTTTGGCGGGCAATTCCAACACCCAATCCGCGGGCCATTCCTTCACCGCTCCATCGTTGCGGACATTGACCACGTGAATTTGGCCGAGGTCGTTGAAATGCGAGTTGATGAGCTGGGTGGCGAGCGTGGAATAATACGCGCCGCCGCGTTTCATCAAATCGGCGGGCGGTTCGGTGAGATGGGGATTGGCGTATTCGCGCAGAAGATCTTTTTCGATTTCCATCACTTCCTCGGCGCGCGATGGCGGCCACTTTTTTTGCGCCTCGAATTTTTTATCGGTGTAATAAAAGTATTGCAGATAATAATTTGGAATCATGCCCAGCGATTCAACCGTGCGCACATCCCATTCAGGATCGGTTTCTTCTTTGAGCGATTCAATGTATGCGGAGAAAATCAGCGGCCACATCTCTTCGCCGTCAATGGTAAAGCCGCGATGCCAGGTGAGATGATTGAGTCCAAGCGTGTTCAACACCGCGCGATGATCTTCGACCTTGTTGCCAGTGCCCTTTTCGATTTGTTCGAGGATTTTCATTTTAGTGGTGATGCCCACATTGCACACGCCCACCGCAGGGACGTCGGGTGCGTAACGATTGAGCGCTTCGGTGATGAGACCCGCAGGGTTGGTAAAATTTGCCAACAACGCGCCTGGCGCAACTTCACGAATATCCTTTGCAATATCGAGAATCACAGGAATAGTCCGCAACGCCTTTGCCATGCCGCCTACGCCCGTAGTCTCCTGCCCGATCAATCCATGACGCAGGCCGAGATATTCATCGCCGCGCCGCGCCGGCATCATGCCGACGCGTAATTGTGTAGTGATATATGATGCGCCCGCAACCGCCTCGCGCTGATTCGTGGACAGAATCACCTTGAATGGTTCGCCCTTTGCTTTGACCATTCTCTGCGCAAACCCACCGACAATATCGAGGCGTTCCTGGTCAATGTCCATGAGCCATAATTCTTTGAGCGGAAGCGATTCGACTCTGGCGAGAAATCCATTGACGAGTTCGGGCGTATACGTCGAGCCGCCGCCGATGACGGAAATTTTCATATACTCTCCATTATCAGTACTTCACGAAAGCGCGTAATTGGCGTTCTCTAACGCCTAATTTGCGCCAGAGAGCGCAAACTACGCGAGGTTTTCGTGATCTACTGATTATTGTCTTACTCTGGTGGTCGAGTAGGGCGGTGATCGTTCCGCCCGTATCGAGACCACCGAGTTATCTTACATTTATAACTTTTCCTGTTCTTGAACTTTCATACACCGCATCCACGACCTTCATGTTCATCAGGCCTTCAAGACCGCCAGGAATGGGCGTCTTCTTTTTCTCGACACATTCCACAAAATATTTTAACTGTGCATCGTACAAACTCTGCGGACAATGCTCCTTGCGCGGATATTCAAAACCAGAATCAATCACATCTACTTTTTGTTCTTTGGCATTCGGCAGTTCCAATTTCGTCGGAAACAACTGACCAAACCCCTCCGTGCCATACAACTGCGTGGCGGCTTCGGGGCCGTCGCTGTGGGACTGCCACCAGCCTGATTCGATGTAGGATGTTGCGCCATTCTCCCATTCAACGATGACCACTCCCGTATCGTCCACGTCGAAATCCTTGTAATACGTCCCGATCTTTGCATAGACGGAGACTGGCTTCGGGTCGCCGAGCAGGAATCTGGCCGTATCTAATGCGTGGATGCCCATATCGGCCATCGCGCCGCCGCCTGCAAATTGCTTTTGCGTGAACCAGCCTGACGGCCCCCAATGGGTATGCACGCCGTATCCTTTGGTGCGGATGATCTTTCCAAGTTTCGAGGATTGCTCTTTCAGCCAAAGCACATCAGGATCAAAGCGCCAGCAGTGAGCGACCATCAAGGTCGCGCCTGAGTTCTCAGCGGCTTCGCACATTTGCTCGGCTTCATCAGCATTCATGGACATTGGCTTTTCGACCATGACATGCACGCCAGCGTTCAGCGCGGCGATGGTCTGTGGCGCGTGGAGGTAATTGGGCGTGGAGATAACGATTGCATCCACGCCACCATCTTTCAGCATTGCCTCAATCGTTTCATATTGGCGTGTGATGCCAAGGCGATTCCCGAACTCGGACATCGAGTCCGCTTTGTGGTTGACCACGGCGGTCAGTTCCAATCCCAAATTCTGCGCGGCCTGCGCGTGGACTTTGTTGATGTATCCCGTGCCAGCATAAGCGATTTTCATTTTGGATTCTTTCCCATGAAAAGACCCTAAAGGTTTTCGTTGAAACAAAATTTTGGTACAAGCAGGCTTGCCGTGAAAATTTTATATCGGATTTGCCTGAAAAACCTTTAGGGTCTGGATTTTGATATTCACTAAAAAAATTTCGGCGAGTGACCTGTCAATGCAAAGAAGCGTTCCAGTTCGGCTTTGGCGAGAATCAGGGTTGCGGTGTTGACCAGCGGATGGGAGAGGAAATGTTCGCCTTGCCAAATCTCGCTATCAATCCACAACTCGACTTTGTGTTCGGTGTCGTTTGCAAGTCCCATCATGGTCACCGAGCCGCGAGTGACGCCCAGCAGGCGCATCAGGTTTTCCTCGGAGCCGAAGCGCAGATGGGCCACGCCGAGTTTCTGGGAAAGATCATCCAGTTTCACGGTCTTTTCGCAGGCGGTCACGGCGAGGAAGAATTGGCGGCCCTTTTTGTCGGTGAGAAAAAGATTCTTCGTGCTGACAGCTGTCAGGGCGGGACGATGCGCTTCCGCTTCCGCGCAGGTGAAGACGGCGGGATGTTCGATCCGTTGATAGGCGAATCGATTCGCATCCAGAAAATCAAGGAAGTCTTTTTCGGAAGAGATCATCTTACTCTTTGGAACCCGTCAACTTGATGCCTTGAATGAAAGTCTTCTGCGCGAAGAAGAAAGCAATGATGATCGGGATGGTGAAAACGGTGGAGGCGGCCATGAGTTGATTCCAAATGAGCGTGCGCTGGCTTTGAAAATCCTGCAAGCCGAGCGCCATCGTGAAATTGCGCGGACTGGTAAGGAAGAGCAGTGGCCCTGTGAAATCGTTCCACGCCCAAAGGAAGGTGAAGACGGTAACGGTGGCAAGCACGGGTGTGGAAAGCGGAAGCACAAGTTGGGTGAAGATCTGCCACTCCGATGCGCCGTCCACGCGCGCGGCGTCGCACATCTCTTCGGGGATGGTGCGAAAGAATTGGCGCAACAGAAACACATCGTAGGCGTTCGCAAAAAACGCGGGGATGATGATGGGCAGGAAGGTATCGCCCCAATGCAAAAAATTATTGAACAAAAGATACAGCGGAATCATGGTGACTTGATACGGGAGCATCATGGTCGCCAGCACGATGACGAACAGCACGTCGCGCCCGGGGAATTTGAGCCGCGCAAAGGCGTACGCGACGGGCGCATTCGATAGCAGTGTGCCGATGATGGTGAAGAAGGCGATGATCAAACTGTTTTTGAAATACACCCAGAAACTCGCATCAATGCTTGGACGGGAGGCGCGGTTCATCGCATCTGGGAAATTTTGCCAGCGAAAGCTGATGTGCATGATCGGCTCGGCGATCTTTGTATCCCCTTGCTGGATTTCGTACTCGAAGGTTTGTTCGGGCGAAGCGGGGTCAATGAAGGTGCCGACGCCTTCCACGATTTTGAGCGCGGCTAATTGTTTTGGGCCATCGGGCGTTTGCACATCGTAAAGCGGATACTCCTCGCCGTTGATGTCCACCGTCAAATTGTCGTACGGCAACCAGCGCGGCGGAGTGTGGAAAACATCCTGGTTGGATTTGAAGGCGGTAATCAACATCCACAAAAAAGGGACAAGGAAGAACAAGCCGACGAAGTTGATCAACGCATGGCTGAAAAGTGATTGAAGGGTGTCGCGGAACTTTCGGCTGGGTGTCCGCTTGTTTTGTGCAGGGTATTGGGTGGGGATATTTGTGCTGGTCATCGGCTTACCCTGCATAATAGGTGAATCTGTCGCTGATCTTCAACATCAACAGCGTGCAGACGAGAATGATGAGGAACAAGACCCAGGCCATGGCGGAGGCGTATCCGAGTTTCAGCCATTGGAAGGCATTTTGATAGAGGAGCACGCTGTAAAAGAGGGTTGAGTTTAATGGATAGCCAAGTCCCTGAAAACCTCTGAACACATAGGCCTGCGCAAAATACTGGAACATGAAAATCGTTCCCGTGACGAGATTGAAGAGCGTGATGGGGGAGACCATCGGAACGGTGATGTTCCAAAGTCTCTGCCACCAGTTGGCTCCGTCCAGTTCGGCGGCTTCCAGCAGGTTGAGGGGAACGTCCTGCAAGCCTGAAAGATAAATGATGATGGTGTTTCCCATGCCCCACATGCCGAGCAGAATCAATCCAGGCTTTGACCACGACGGGTTGGTCATCCAGTTGGGGCCGTCAATGCCGATGTAGCCAAGCAGGGTGTTCATGATGCCTGCCTGTGGATTCAGAATCCACAACCACAAAATGGTGCTGGCAACGGTCGGCACGATGGAGGGTAGAAAATAGATGACGCGGTAATAAGCCTGTCCACGCACTTTGAGATTCAGCAGAACCGCGCAAAAGAAGGACGTGAATAAGGTCAACGGCACGCCGATCACCACCATGTAAAGCGTGTTGTATAGCGCCGTCCAGAACAAGTCATCGGTTAACAGGTCGGTGTAATTCTTGATGCCGTTCCATTCCAGTGGCTGACGCGCATGATAGATGGAAAAACTGTACACGAGCGATGCCAGCATTGGGTAAAGCGTGAAGGCCAGGAATCCGATTGTCCACGGAAGCAGGAACAACATTCCGAGCTTGAAATTGCGCCGTTCGCCGAGCCCCCATTTTTGAAATTTGGGAGGCCAGGAAAATTTCCATTTGGTTGTTCGCAGTTCTTCCATGTGTTTCTCCAATCCACGTAATGTCATGCTGAGCGGAAGCGAAGCATCTCTGCATTTATTTCTTGCTTGGTTTTTAGCCAAAAACATTAACGCAAAGCCGCCAAGACGCGAAGTTTTAATATTTTTTCCTTTGCGACTCTGCGCCTTTGCGTTAAACATTTTGATTAAAAGTAGGCCACGCTTGCGAAGTCCTCGCCAGAGAGTAGCGTGACAGTCACGTTGCAAACGTGACCTACGACGGTTTTTATTTCAATGCCTCGGCCAGTTTCACTTCAAACTCGGCCTGCAATTCATCCAGGATGGGTTTTGGCTCCATGCCTGCGTGCAGGACTTGCTCGATGACCAATCCCCAGGCGTCGTTGAATTCGAGCGAGATCGGCGTAGTGACGATGATCTTTGCGTTCGGGCTGGCGATCAAATCAGTGAAGACTTTGAATTTCGGGTTGCTGGTGAAGCAGGGGTCTTCCGCCGCTTTCTTGCTGGTGGGCAGGTTGGCATTGAAGCAGAATTCCTCCGCCACGATGGCAGGCGACATCATCCACGCCAGCAATTTGGCCGATGCTTCCTTGTGCGCGGCCCCGCTTGGAATCACCGCCACGGTTCCTTGCACAACAGCCGTGTTGGCGCGTTCGGGATGATCAGCCGGGGGAGGGAAGGGCGCAACGCCGTAACTTGCCTCAGGCTTGAAAGCATTGATAAAATTCGGGCCAGTCATCCATTCGCCATCCACATACATGGCGAGTTTGCCGGTATAGAAGGGATAGTCCGCGGACATGTACGTATCAGCCCAGCCTGATGAAAACGCCATCACATTGTCCACGCCGTATTTGGTGTAGAACTGTTGCTGCCACAGAAGCGCATCCACCACGGGCTGGCTGTTGGCGGTCATTTGAGTGCCGTCTTCGTTGTACCAGAAGCCGCCATACATGTTGATGTACAGGTCGCTGTGATCCCAGCCCATATCAGGCAGGAAGCCGATTTGCTCAACGGTTCCATCCGCGGCGACCTTCGTGAGTTTATCTGCAAACTCGGCGAGTTCTTCCATCGTGGCAGGCGGAGTTTCAGGGTCGAGGCCTGCGGCTTCGAACATATCCTTGTTCCAGAACAGCGCATACATATCCGTGCCCCAGGGCAGACAAAGAATTTTGTCGCCGCTTCTGCATTGGTCGAGCGGAGCGGCAAAGAAATCGTTCAAGTCAATGCCCCCCGTTTCGATGGCGCCCGTCAGGTCGTCCACCAGGCCTTCCTTGTAATACGATTTCACGAGGTCGCCGCCGCTCAACACCAGCACATCGGGCGGCTCGGAGCCAGTGAGTGTGGGCAAAATTTTGTCAACTTCCAACGGCGCGGTCACTTCGACCTTGATGCCTGTTTCGGCTGTGTATTTGTCGAAGAGGGTTTGAATTTGTTGCGGGTTATCGCCCCATTGAATCCACACACGCAAGGTAGTAACTTCTTCAGCTTTGCTTCCGCCACAGGCCGCAAGCAACATCGAAACGACGACGAACATGCTCAAAAGCGTGAACATCTTTTTATTCATGATTCTCCTCCAGAGAAAATGATTTTGGATTCGACGACCATCAAAAGGATTTCTTCCGCCGCACCTCCTTATGGATGATTCCCACATCCACACGATTCACGGATGACCAACTCCGTGCGCATCAAAACCAGACCTTGAACCTGCTCGCCGTTCAAGAGGCGAATCAGCTGGCGGACAGATTCCCGACCTACTTCTTCAATCGGCGCGCGGATCGTCGTCAGCGCGGGGGAAATGTATCGGGAAAATTGAACGTCATCGAAACCAGTAACAGCTACATCGTCAGGAATGAGGCGCTTGGACAATTTCAAGGCGCGGTACACGCCAATCGCCGTATCATCATCGCCCGCGAACACCGCATCGAATTCGATCCCATCCTGAATCATTTTTTGGATGCTCGCAAAAGCAATCTCTTCTTCAAAGCCGCCCCTCACAACCAGTTCAGGCGCAAAAGGAATGTTGTGCTTTTGCAGGGCCTCAAGATAACCGCGCTCGCGCCACTGCGAATCTTCATGCCCATCGGGGCCGCGCATGTAAACGATGCGGCGGCGGTTATGTTGCTCGATGAGATGACTGACCAGCATTTCCGCGCCATCTTTATTTTCAATGGTGACAACGGGGATGTTCAAACCTTCCGGCGGGGTCTGGTGCATGAGCACCAGGGGAAAGTTGATCTTGTGCAGGCGTTCGAGTTCCTCCACTGCCAGGCTGGAGGTAAAAACCAGCAGTCCATCCGTGTTGTGTTCGCCCAGCGGCTTGCGGTGACTCGGATGCGCGCCCTGCGTGGAGTGAATGAGCAGTTCGTATCCGAGCGCGCGTGTTTCAGCCTCGACGCCTTTGAGCAGGAGCGGAAAAAACGCCCCGCCAATTTCCGAGAGGATCAGGCCAATGGTGTTGGTTCGGCGGCTGGCGAGAGTCCGCGCGGCAGTGCGGGGGACGAATTTCAGTTCCTCGATGGCAAGGCGGACACGCTCGGCCGTTTCCGGGATGACCACGGTTGTGCCGTTCAGCACCCGGCTGACGGTGGCGATGGAGACGCCGGCCTTTCTTGCAACATCCGAAATTGTGGGAGGTTGGCTTTTTAGTGTCATAAATGTAAACGCTTTCTGAAAGCGTTTACATTATACATGGAATCTGAGGAGAGTCAACAACTCCCTGCCCTGTTTTTCCGGTGTCAACAAATCGGAGTCCCGCGAAGAAACCCTTCGCCGTCCCCAGCGAAGGGAGCAAATCTAAAATCGGCTCTACCGTTTTTAACGGGAAAACCAAAACCATAGCCGCGAATTGCACGAATTTACGCGGATAGGTTCAAGGACATTCGCGCAAATCGGCGACATCGTGCCCGTAGGGTAAATTAGCGGCAAAGAATTTCCGGCCCGACTTTTTTCCCGCCAGGCACGGAAGAGCCCTAAAATCCTGCGCCGGGGACGGTGCAAAGCACAAATTGTCCCGGCGTGTCCACAAAGAAATGCTGAGGTAAAATCTATTCATCACTTCAAAAGACAACAAAGAGGTCGAAATGTCCCAACCTGATATGTTCAGCCCGGACACGAAAAAATACGAATCGCTCGATGAATTGCTCGGCACAATGACGCGCATGAAGGATGATCCGCTGGCAAACGCAGGCACGAACGTCGTCATCAGCCGCGGCAACCCAAACGCAAAGTTGTTGCTCATTGGCGAAGCGCCGGGACCGCAGGAAAATATTCAGGGCAAGCCGTTTGTAGGACCGGCAGGTCAACTGCTGGATAAAATCCTGCAAGCGGCGGATTTCGATCCACAAACGGATGTGTACATCACCAACTCTGTTTTTCGAATGCCGCCGGGGGATGATGGCAAATCGTTCCGCAAACCCAACGACCAGGAAATCGAATACTACCGCCCGTTTGTTTTTGAAATGATTCGTTTGATCGCCCCGGTTGTGATCCTATTGACCGGAAATGTGGCCTGCCAGTCTGTCCTCAAAAAGACAGGCATCACTACCCTGCGCGGTCAATGGACACAGATGAATGGCCGTTGGTTAATGCCAATCTTCCATCCCTCCTACCTGTTGCGGAATCAATCGCGTGAGCCCGGCTCTCCAAAAGCCCTGATGTGGGACGACATTCGCGAAGTCCGCAGAAAATATGACGAGTTGATCGGAAGATAGCAATTACAGGAGACTGGACGCATGACCAACCGCGATCTTGCCGCAAAACGACTTTTGGCCGTGACCGAAGAGGAACTTCAGCGCATCGTGCTGGACATTCATGATGGTCCTGTGCAAAATCTTTTTGCGGCCCTCAGTCAGTTGACCCTGCTCCGCTCACGCATCAGTGCGATTCAACCGTCCGCTGATGATTGCATGGCGGTCATCAACCGCACGATCAATCTGCTTGAATCTTCGCTTGGCGATATTCGTGATTTGCTGGGAACATTCCGCGCCCCGGAGTTTTCCAGCAGGGAATTATCCGAGATTGTCGAAGACATTGTCATCCAGCATGAAGCGTCCACCTCCGGCGCAGTGACGCTTGAAATGAAAAAGCCGCTGCCCAAAACAGTGTCGTTGCAGGTGAAGATCGCGCTATGCAGAATTTTGCAGGAGTCGCTTTCGAATATCCGCCGCCATGCAGGGGTGGAAAATGCGACGGTGGAATTAAAGATGGAAAGAGAACGACTCGTCCTCGAAGTCTCGGATCAGGGACGCGGGTTCGAGCCTCCGCCGTTGAGCGGGCCGCACGCAACAGAGAAACAGGAGCATATCGGCCTGCGCGGAATGCGAGAACGTGCGGAACTGGTGGGAGGAAAATTGATTGTGGAAAGCCAACCCGGCGTCGGGACGCGCGTCCGCGTGGAGGTTCCGGTCCATGAGTGATTCAACACAAATCCGCGTTGTGCTGGCCGACGATCATGCCCTTGTGCTGGAAGGTCTGCGTGCCTTGCTGAGCGCGGAGCCGGATCTGCGTGTGGTGGCAACGGCAACCGATGGTGAGCGCCTGCTGGAAGCCGTGAAGCGATTCTCCCCGGATGTGGTGGTGATGGATTTGCAAATGCCGTTCATGGATGGGTTGACCTGCCTGCGGCACATTCGCACCGAAAATTTGCCCGTGCGCGTGCTGGTGATCAGCGCTTTTAGCGACGCTCAATCCCTGCGCTCCGCGGTGGAGGGCGGCGCGGACGGCTTTGCCCTGAAGACCGACCCTCCCGAAATGACTCTCGCCGCCATTCGACAAGTGGCGGCAGGACACATGGTCTTCCCTGATGCGGTCCGCCGCTGGTTGATCCGCAAACCGGAGCAGGACCCGAACGCGCTCACCGAACGCGAGGAGTCCGTCCTTGCGCTGATTGCAGAGGGAAAAAGCAATGCCCAAATCGGCGCGGCGTTGAGTTTGAGCGAGAACACGGTCAAGTTCCATTTGAAGAATCTCTTCGCTAAAATGGGGGTGACGAATCGCACCGAGGCAGCGGCGAAGTTTCACAAGAGATAGCACATAGTCCCGCATGTTTTTGGCGGGAGTTCTGTGCATAAAAGATGATCGCCAATGTAAAACGAGATCGATACTTGCATCTAGGATGGGGTTACGTTTAGAGTAAAATTACAGCATGAGCCTGCCATTATTTCAAACCCCAAAACCGATTGATAATCACTTCAAAAGTGATGCGGATATTGTCTTGTTTAACGGTGAAGTCAAGGATTTACTTGCCGAGATTCCCGATAACTCAATTCAGTTAATCATCACGTCACCTCCGTACAATCTTGGCAAAGACTATGAAAGCCGGGTCGAGATTGAACACTACCTCGAAAAACAGGCCGGGATAATTGCCGAACTTTATCGCGCCTTGAAAGACGAAGGCAGTTTATGCTGGCAGGTGGGCAACTTTGTTGAAGATGGGGAGGTTTATCCACTGGATATTCTGTATTATGGGATATTCAAAAAACTTGGCTTGCATTTGCGAAATCGTATCATTTGGCGGTTTGGTCACGGACTTCACGCCTCGAAACGTTTTTCCGGGAGATACGAAACCATTTTATGGTTTACCAAAGGCGACAAATATACTTTCAATTTGGATAGCGTTCGTGTCCCATCGAAATATCCTGGAAAACGCCATTTCAAAGGCGAGAAAAAGGGACAGCTTTCTGGCAATCCACTGGGAAAAAATCCGTCCGATGTTTGGGAAGTTATTTTGCAGGATTGGGAACAGGAAATTTGGGATATTCCAAATGTGAAAGCGAATCATCCTGAAAAGACGGAACATCCCTGCCAGTATCCAATTGAATTAGTTGAGCGTTGTGTTCTTGCATTAACCAATGAAGGCGATTGGGTTTTAGACCCATTCGCAGGTGTCGGTTCGTCGCTCTTGGCGGCAATCAAGAACAATCGTCGGGCAGTGGGGAGCGATAAGGAAAAAGACTATATTGACCTGGCCCGCGAGCGTATCCTTTCCCATTTCAATGGAACACTTGGCTATCGTCAATTAGGCACGCCTGTTTACCAACCAACGGGCAAGGACAGTGTGTCAAAAATTCCAGATGAATGGAAGGAAGTTTACGCCCAACGAAACCTGCTCGATGAAAAGGGAGAATACGGCAAATGAAAATCGTTGGAGTATATTCGTTCAACGGCGGCGAAAAGGCCGTTCAAAAGAAGTACGCGAAGGAACTGGATGAAGTAAAAAGAATCCTTGCTCAGGTTGATGCTGGAGATCACAAAACGAAGACGAGCAGGGAAAAGACCATGCGGAACAGGGTTTTATACAGCCCTCGCTCCCTAAACAAAGAAATAGGCGACGGTTTCTTGAAATTGGGTTGGGAGAAGAAGCGGGTTTTGTGTGATTATCCAACACAATATTACAGCAAAGGCTATGAGCCTCCCCAGGTCTCCAAAGGGGCATTCAGGGAAATGGATTTCATCAAAAACAAACTCGGCGTTGAAGTACAGTTCGGCAAGTATTCTTTTATGGTTTACAACGTCTGCGCCAAGATGACGATCTTTCACAATATGGGCTTTATCGATGCGGGGATGGAAATTGTGCCGGTAAAAGAGTTGGCAGAAGAAATGTCATCGGGAGTTTCGTACTTCGAGCAATTCGTCTGGGATTTGGAACAGCGCGGCGTCTCAGATATTGACATCCCGGTTTTGATTCTGGGTGTTGCGCCCTGATCCTAAAATATGTCGAGGGGGGCAAGAGCAAACGGAGCAGTGTATACCGGAAAAGAGGGGATTATCACTTTGACTCGTGAAGTATTTTTCATCCCACCCAATCGGGTGGGATGCCCTACTCGTACTCATCCTTGCAAACTATCCATGTGAGCGTTCCGTCACAAGCGCTCAACGGTTATTCTTTTCCTATATTTATCCGGAGTCCAAAGTCTCTGACTTTGGACCAACGTCGGGAGACGTTGGACTCCTACTGGTATTCAGGAAAGGATAACTGCGATGATTGTCACAACTGCTGAATTGTTCAAAACCGCATACGGCAAATTTGCCGTGGGCGCGTACAACATCAACAACATGGAACAGGCGCTGGGTTTATTCCGGGGACACATCGAAGCGCAGGCCCCTTTCATCATTCAAATCTCCAAGGGCGCGCGCAAATATGCGGGGGTGAAAATGCTCGAAGCCATCATCCGCGCCTGTGACGATGAATTCCCCGACGCCATTTACGCCGTCCACCTCGATCACGGCGACGAAAAGACCTGCTACGAGTGCATTGATTCAGGCTTCTATTCCTCCGTGATGATTGATGCTTCGCACGAGTCATTTGAAGAAAACGTTGCCATCACACGCCGCGTCGCCAAAAGCGCGCACGCCAAAGGCTTGAGTGTCGAATCCGAACTCGGCATGTTGGGCGGCGTGGAGGAAAATATATCGGTGGATGAAAAACACGCCATGCTCACCGACCCCGATGAAGCCAAAGCCTTCGTCGAGCAAAGCGGATGCGACAGCCTGGCGGTCGCCATCGGCACGAGTCACGGCGCGTATAAATTCAGCGGGAGTCAAAGCCTGCACTTCGAACGCATCGCCGAGATTCAAAAACGATTGCCAGGTTTTCCATTGGTCATGCACGGCTCGAGCTCGGTGCCAAAAGCCGAAGTGGAGAAAATAAATCTTTTTGGCGGCCAACTTGACCCGTCGGCAAGAGGCGTGAATGCGTCAGAGTTTGCAAAAGCCGTCCCGTTGGGAGTCACAAAAGTAAACATAGATACGGATGGCCGTCTCGTCTGGACTCGCGTGCATCGCGAACATTTCCACAACAATCCAAAGAATTTTGATTTCCGCAAACCAGGCGAGGACTACATCAAAGCTTATGCCGATTTCATCGTGGATAAATCAAAGGCATTGCTCTCGGCTGGCACGCTTGCAAGTGTGAGAAGCGCATTGCTCGCTACGAGCGTCGCGTGAAAGCCATGAGTGAAATTCCGAACCGCAACCTGGCTCTTGAATTGGCGCGTGTCACCGAAGCTGCCGCGCTCGCCGCGGGACATTGGATGGGGCGCGGCCAAAAGGAGGCCGGCGATAACGCGGCAGTGGAGGCGATGCGCATGGTGCTTGCCACGGTGGATATGGACGGCATCGTCGTCATCGGCGAGGGCGCGAAGGATGAGGCCCCGATGCTTTACGATGGCGAAAAAATCGGCAACGGCCTCGGCCCCGCGGTGGATGTGGCGGTTGATCCAATCGAAGGCACCAGCCTGCTTGCCTATGGACGACCCGATGCGATTTCCGTTGTCGCAGTTGCGCCGCGTGGAACGATGTGGTCGCCGGGCCCGGCCTATTACATGAACAAATTGGTCGTGGGACGAGAGTCACGAGCCGCGCTTCATGCTGACCTGTTAACTGCTCCCGTTTCTGAGACATTATCCACGCTGGCAGTTGCGATGAACAAACCCCTGCGAGACTTGACCGTCTTCGTGTTGGACAAACCCCGCCACCAAAAATTGATCGCCGACATTCGTGAAGCGGGCGCGCGCGTCCTGCTCCGCACCGACGGCGACGTGGCGGGCGCGCTCATGGCCGCCATGCCCAACTCCGGCGTGGACGTGTTGATGGGCATCGGCGGCACGCCTGAAGGAGTGATTACCGCGTGCGCGATCCGCGCGTTGGGCGGCGGGATGCTCGGTCAACTCGCGCCGCAAAAAGAAAATGAACGCAAGGCTGTTGAAGAAGCCGGTCTCGACCTTGATGCTGTGTTGACCGAATGCGACCTTGTTCAAAGCGACGATGTTTTCTTCGCCGCCACCGGCATCACCGATGGCGTGTTGATGCCCGGCGTGCATTACGGCGGCGATGGCGCCAACACCGTTTCCATCGTCATGCGCGGAAAGACAGGGACTGTACGAAAAATCCACGCCGATCATCGGCTGGATAAGTTGAGAGAGATCAGTGCGGTTGCGTATTGAGGATGTAGACAGGTAAACAAGGAAATAAGGAAACAGGTAGACAAGGAAAGACTAAACACGCAAAACGCAACACGTAAAACGTAACTCGTAACTCGTAACCAAGAGGAGACCCCATGTCCAAGGAAAAAAGCAACCCTGAAGAGAAAGCCCTGTTCGATGCGGGCGTAAAGGAATACAGCGCGGCCGGCCGCTATTACTATGATATTGGCTTCAAGCCCACTGATACACAGGTGCTGGCCGCGTTCCGCATCACGCCGCAGGAGGGCGTGTCGTTCGAGGAGGCGGCGGCTATCCCACTTGCGTCGCTGACCGCCTACAGGGCGCTCGTGACCCGTGGCAGGTCGAGGCGGGCGAAACGGTGGTCGTCACCGGAATCGGCGGCGGCGTGGCGACCTGTGCCCT